>JAOUBX010000078.1 GCA_029860075.1 Deltaproteobacteria bacterium
CTGATGGAGATAAAGAAAATACTGTTAAAGATATCTCTGAAAGGAAGCACTGATGCGGTAATCTGATGGCTATATGCCGATTCAGAAATAACAATGCCGGCAATAAAAGCGCCAAGGGCAAGAGAGAGACCAAAATGCGAAGAGGTCCAGGCCGTAGCGAGACAGATAAAAATACCTGCCATGGTAAGTACTTCGGGGCTCTTGAGTCGAACAACCTGATGGAGAAATACGGGAACAATATAATAGGCTGACACGATAATTCCCACAACCGCCAGGGCTGCC
This sequence comes from Deltaproteobacteria bacterium, assembly GCA_029860075.1. Taxonomy (NCBI): domain Bacteria; kingdom Pseudomonadati; phylum Myxococcota; class Myxococcia; species Deltaproteobacteria bacterium. Next base: position 283 of record JAOUBX010000078.1, read on the forward strand.
ATGCCCAGTGCACTGCCTACTTCAATAAGCGATGTGCCGCCCTCTTTACCGAAAATCTGCACGAAAAGAACCATAGGGACGATGGCCATATCCTGTGTCAGCAGTGTTGCAAGAGAGAGTTTTCCCGATGGCGCATTCATTTCACCCCGGTCCGTGTAGAGCTTGATGACGATTGCCGTACTGCTAAGGGATATGACAAAACCGAAAAAGAGGGCCTCCACTGCAGGTATGTGGAAGAGGTGGGCTATGCCTGCCACGGTAAAGACCGTAACAATGACCTGTAAAACAGCCGCCGTAAGACCTCTGGTGCCGATTTTAATGACTTCAGCAATGGAAAATTCGATACCGATGGTAAAGAGGAGAAGGACAATGCCTATTTCGGCCATTACGTTAACGAGTTCCACATCATGAACAAGGCCGATGCCGTATGGCCCTATGATACCGCCACCGATGATAAATCCGACAATGGAGGGAAGCTTTATGCGATGAAAGAAGATGGAAGTAAGAATTGACACAGAAAGGAGGATGACGATTTCTTTCAGGAGTGGTAAGTCGTGCATGTTAGCCCTTTTCTGCTTTTTTAGGCAAGTTTAACAAACTTTGTCCCCAATCGCCAGAATGAAAGGGATGTTTGGCTAAAACCGGGCCAAAGCGGGGTTTAAGGCAAATTCACTGCTGAATGTGGAAGGGACGCCGGGATCACGGCTTCCGGCGCAAGCTCTTGATTCCACGGCGCTTGAAAAAAACACCCCGCCAGGCGGCCCATGAAGCCGGAATTTTTCGAAAAACCCGTGAAAGTAATAGATTTCACTATAAATTGATGGCCAACGGCTCTTTCCAGGTTGAAGTTTTCTCTTGATTTAGCTAACATAGTCCGATTGAATATCTTAAGGAGTCATAAATGAATAAAATTGCTCTACTCTTTCTTCTTTCTCTCCTTCTTCCGGCATGTACTCCATCGCTGGACAAGACGGAAGAGAAAACCGTAAAAAACTTCGGCAAGGAGGTAACGGTAAACAAGACGGGAATGCTTTATACGGTTTCTCCTGAAAAGATCAGCCCCGTTCTTCCTTTCAGGGGGAATATTCCCCCCATTACGGAGCCAAAATACATTAAGGCAGCAGAGGCCTCTTTTCTGAAAGAGGATGATGAAGTCATAGGATTCATCAGAGGCGGTGTAAAGAAGGCCTATCCCGTCAAGATCATGCGCTGGCACGCCATTGTCTCCGAGGAGATCGGGGGAGAAGCGCTGATGATTACCTATGATCCCCTTTCCCGCCTTGGACTTGCTTATAAGAGAAGGGTTCTTGATAAGGCAATTACCTTTAAGGCGAGCGATAAGATTTACAATGCCAATCCGCTGCTTACTGACAAGGAGACAAAATCTCTCTGGAGCCAGTATACAGGTAAATGCGTTTTGGGGCGGCTCGCCGGGCAGGAACTGGAAGCAATCCCTGTCATGGTTTCCTCCTGGAGCGACTGGAAAAAATCATATCCTGAAACGGAAGTCCTCTCCCTCGAAACGGGGTATAGGAGAGAATACGGGAAAAATGTTTATAGCGATTTTTATTCCAATGAATTCATTCCTTTCGAAGTTGAGCATGAAGACAAAAGGATTAAAAACAAGGAAGAAGTCTACGGTATTGTAATCGGTTCGTCTGCAAAGGCCTACCGTCAAGGCAACCTGAAAAAAGGATCGACCCTCTCTGATGCGGTGGGTGGCATTAATTTTACCCTTTCCGTCGATGCCAATGGGATTGTTTCCGCCAGGAAAGACGGTGGCCGTGAAGAGATCGTTGTAAGAAAGGCATTCTGGTTTTCCTGGGCTGCCTTTCAGCCGGAAACGGAAATTTACGGAATGTAGGGCTTCCTAATTCCTGAAAGGCTTGTTAATGAGGCAATTTCCCCTTATAACGATGGTTTTTCTGGCAATGGCTGCGAAAGAGGCTCCCGCCATGGAAGGTCCCTGGTCGGTAAGTGGCGATTCTCCCGTTATTGAGACCACCTTGCATGGGGAGCAGGCAAGAGATAATAAGGTTTCGGGAGCAAAGCCCTTCATTTTTCTTATCAGGGGTTTCCAGCGTTACGTCTCTCCCGTCGATGGGGAGCGATGCAATATGTACCCCACCTGCTCAACCTATGGTCTTCACGCCTTCAGAAAACATGGCGCCCTGAAAGGAATCATCCTTACCGCCGACAGGCTTCTCCATGAATATGACGAAGCGGCCTTTGCCCCCCGCATTATAAAATACGGCAGGTTGAGGTATTACGACCCTGTCGAATATAACGATTTCTGGTGGAGCAAGTGAGTATTGCCGGGCGGCAGGTGTTCATCCCGCTCTTTACGGTCATTCTTCTGACCATTACTTTTGTTCCGGCTTCTTTTGCCGCTGCCTCGGCACAGGACATAGCTTCCTTTGCCGATTCCCTTTTTGAAGAGGAGGATTACTACAGGGCCATAACGGAATATAAAAGGCTTATTCACCTCTATCCTGAAACAGACCTTGCAAAGGAGGCGGGCCTCAAGGTTGCCATTGCCTACATGGAAGGGAAGCGCTTCAGGGCGGCCCTTTCGGCGCTTGAAAAGTTCAGACGGTCCTATGGCGATGATCCTCTTTCCAGAGAAGCGCTTTTCCTGAAAGGAGAAGCCTGGTTTGCAGCGGGAAACTATGAAGAGGCGCTCAGGGTTTTTAAGCTGGCCGGGAAAGAGGCCGCTTTGCTCCGGGAAAAAAACAGGGCCTATGCAGGCGAGGGCCGGGCGCTTATGAAAATGGGCAGATGGAAGGAGGCTTCGGCCACCTTCGAAGCGATGGGAGAAGTGGAACAGGGCAGATATCTGAGGCTCTCCAGAGAACTTGAAAAGGGTGAAACACTCCCCGGGAAATCACCTTCCCTTGCAGGGACCTTATCGGCCATAATTCCCGGTGCAGGTCAGCTTTATGTGGGAAGAAAAAGGGATGCCCTCGTTTCCTTTCTCTTAAACGGCGCCTTTATTGCCGGAGCGGCGGAAGCCTTCAGGAAAGGTGAAGACGCCATTGGGGGAATACTCCTTTTTTTTGAGGCAGGCTGGTATGCCGGCAACATATACAGCGCGGCAGGGGGCGCTCACAAATACAACAAAAAAGCCAGGAATGATTTTGTCTATTCCATGGAAAGAAAATATTCCTTTGGCGCAGATGACAAAGGAAATCTTTTCGGTATTTATCATCTTCGGTTCTAATAAATTTTTAGTGAACTTTAAATCCCTAAATGGCCTCTAATCTCTTTGATGCAGAAAAAATCCCTTATTTATTCCCGCGCTGCAAGGCCCGGAAGTAACTGCTAAATGAGTTTATTCATTGCCTGGAGGGGCAATAAGCCCGGTAAATCCTATGTCTGAAAATCAATACAGCGCCATATTGTGTCCCAACTGCCGCAAGCTCATAAGCTCTGATGAAACCCGCTGTCCCCATTGCGGTATGCACTCACCGGGAGCAAAATGGAAAGGATATGTAGCAAAAATATCGTCAGGGGATATTATTACCTATATTATTTATACAAATATTATTTTTTATGTGGTTTCTATTCTTTTTAATCCCGGCGGGATAGGGCTTGGCGGAAATCCCCTCTCTTTTCTCTCTCCCTCGGACCGGTCCATGCTTCTGCTGGGTGCAACGGGAACGGTGCCGATAGACAAACTCGGAAGATGGTGGACGCTTATATCAGCCAACTATCTCCACGGCGGCCTGCTTCATATTTTCTTTAATATGATGGCTCTCAGGCAGGTGGGCAGGCTTATTGTCCGTGAATATGGCCCCAACAGGATGCTCATCATCTATACGCTGGGAGGTGCAGGCGGCTTCCTCATCTCTTATGTTGCCGGCATCCGGTTTACCATTGGTGCTTCAGCGGCAGTATGCGCTCTTATCGGCGCAGGGCTTTACTACGGAAAGAGCCGGGGAGGAAACTACGGACAGGCCGTATACAAGGAACTTTTTAGCTGGGTCATTGTTCTTGGTCTTTTTGGATTTATCGTGCCGGGAATAAATAACTGGGGCCATGGCGGAGGAATGGTCTCGGGCGCCTTGATCGCCTCTGTTCTCGGTTACCGTGACAAAAGTCGTGACAACTATCTACATCTTATACTGGCAGCGAGTTGCATTATGGCCACTTTTCTGATTCTTATATGGGCGCCAATATCCGTAATATTCAGGCTTTACTAGGAGTTTGCCGTACTTGGGAAATCCGGCCGAAAGGGCTATTTCGCAGTAGACTTGCCCTAAGTCCGACAGGCTCACAGGTGGAAATTTAAAGAAGTCTTGCCATTGGCAAATAAAATTTGTTAAAATTTAAGATTCAAAAAATTCTAACTAAGGATGGGTAAAAAATGAAAAATATGTTTAAACTGTTAACCGTATTAATGCTTGGCATTGCGTTGACTGCATGCCAGAAGCAATCGACTGAAAAGACTGCTTCAGAACCCGGCGACAAGGAGATCATGTTTGAAGCTCCGCAGCAAACTTATGAGGGAACGGTTCTTTCCACAACAAATGCAGCCAACTATACTTATGTGGAACTGGAAAAAGGGGGCGAAAAGATCTGGGCGGCAGGGCCGCAAACGGAAGTAAAAGCAGGCGACAAGGTAACGCTGACCGGTGTATCAAAGATGCATAACTTTCAGAGCAAGTCCCTTAACCGCACCTTTGAAACGATTCTTTTCTCAGCCCAGATTTCCGTTGCAGGCAAGGAAGGCGCAGCCCCGGCTGCTGCTGATAATATGACGGGTGGCGGTGCCGGATCACCTCATGGCGGCGCAGGGGCCCCGGCAAAAACGGCAGGTCCTGCTGCAGGTGAAATCAAGAAGGCCAAAGGCGGCTATACGGTAAGTGAGGTCTTTGCCAAAAAAGGTGAGCTTGCTGAAAAGAGCATTGAAATCAGGGGTAAAATTGTAAAAGCCAACCCGGCCATTCTCGATACCAACTGGTACCATATTCAGGATGGTTCAGGCGAAGCGGGAACAAACGACCTGGTTATCACCTCCAGAGAAACGGCATCTCCCGGGGATATTGTCGTTGCCAAGGGGACACTCAGACTGGACAAGGACTTCGGCAGCGGTTATGTTTATGACGTTATCGTTGAAGATGCCACATTTACAAAAGAATAATAAGCGGTACCCTTAAACCCCTAAAGGCCCCGCCGGCCGGCGGGGCCTTTTTATATTTAGCCTCCTCATACCGGCGTCTTCCCCTTTCCTCTTCTCCCTCTCTTACTGCGGTACCTCTTTTTTTCCTTTTTTACGACCCATTCCCTGCCTGACGCAAGAAAGTCTTCCCACCAGTTGATGAGTTCTCCATTGGAACCGTCTATTCTACTTTTAAGTTTAAAATAACGATAGGCATCATCAAAGGAGGGGTTGTTCCTCCAAAGGTAGGGCCTTTTCCCTTTTGTCTGGGGAAACCTCTGAATGCCGTAGAGGATAGACTTTATGGCTTCCGTATCGCGTTTCGGGATAGAAATCCGCTCCCGCAAAAGCTCGATGACTTCTTTTACGGCCGGAAAAATGACGATTTTTTTCGCTTCTCTTTCTTCCTGTATGCGGTGGGCCCTTTCTTCAATAGGGCCTGAGAGGATAATTGCAAAGAGAAGCGCCGGGGAGATCTTTTTATCCCGGCTTATTTCTTTTTCAATCCACTGAAAGGCGCGGCCAAGGAAAGTATGGGGATAACCCTCCTCTTCAATAGAAAGCCAGTTTTCAACCTCCGGAAAGAGTACAGCAAAAAGTCCCGTACTTCGCATGAGCTGGTAACCTTTTTCAGCTTCATCAGAGATCCAGAGCTTCTGAAGTTCTTCATAGAGCCTTGAAGCGTTGGCTTTGAGAATATCTTCCTTTTGCTCTGTAATGGGACGAAAGCTTTCATCATCGATAATAAAACCGAGTTTGGCAGCAAACCTGACGGCTCTCAACATTCTCACAGGGTCCTCACGATAGCGAAGCGCCGGATGGCCGATCATTTTCAGCCTGCCTGCCTTTAAATCTTCCAGTCCCCCCGTATAGTCGATAATTGAAAAGTCCTTTATATCATAAAAGAGGGCATTGACTGTAAAGTCCCGCCGGGCGGCATCTTCCTCCGGTGTCCCCCACACATTGTCCCTCAGGATCAATCCTTCTTCCGATTGCAGCCTCCCTTCAAAAGGTTTCTTTCTCGAATCACCAATTTCATTATTACTGTTCCCTGAAGGGACCTCCTGATTTTCGGATTCTTCCGCCTTGTTTTCGCCACCTTCATCCGCCAGGGAGCGGAAAGTGGAAACTTCGATGATTTCCCCCTTAAAGCGGATATGGGCAATCCTGAAGCGCTTGCCGATGAGAAAGGCATTCCTGAAAACCTTCTTTATCTCTTCCGGTGTTGCATTGGTGACAATATCGAAATCTTTCGGCTCCCGGCCAAGCAGGATGTCTCTGACGCCCCCGCCTGCCAGATAAGCAATGTAGTCAAAACGCCTTAAGCGCCGGAGCACTTTTAAAGCGTTTTCGCTGATCAGCTTCCTGGAAAGAGGGTGTTCGGAACGGGGAATGATGAGTGCTTCTTTTTTTATGTCTACGCTATGAGGCATTAAGTTTGGTTTGGTTGTGTGATTATGTTGCTTTGATTAGTTTAATTTATTCATGCATTCTAAAAGCTTTTATCTGTGTCCCCTTTAAGTTTCTCCGCATATCCTAAAATCCCAACATCTCCATCCCTTTCTCCTGCCTTCCCAGGAGTTGTGCTTTCACCTTTGTGCCTGCCTTGAACTCTCCCCCTTCGTCGGGGATAACGATGAGACAGTTTGCCCTTGACATGGAAAGCAGGATTCCGCTCCCCTGAGCGCCGGTAGTTTCTACCTTATATTTGCCTTCTTCAAAAAAGAGCTTGCCTCTTATAAAATGCTTTCTTCCTTTCTTGCTCATAACGGTTTCCGTCAGTTCGGCATCTACGACGGGCCTGAAGGGTTCCCTGCAGCCTCCCATGGAACGGAGGAGCGGTCTTACGAACTGTTCGAAAGAGACCATGGTAGAAACGGGATTTCCCGGAAGGCCGAAGACGGGTTTGTCTCCCAGTCTTCCGAAGGCAACAGGATGGCCCGGCCGCATATCGACACGCCAGAATTTGATTTCAACGCCCAGTTCCTGTAAAACATCTTTAACATAGTCATGGTAGCCCATGGAAACGCCACCGGAGGTAATCACCACATCGGCCTTGAGGGCTTCATTTAGTTTATTGCGGAGATCTTCTTTAGTATCTTTCGCAATTCCCAGGAGCAGCGGCAGGCCGCCTGCTTCTTTGACTTGCGCTGCCAGGGCATAGCCGTTGGAGTTAGTGATTTTCTCTTCATTATAAGGTTCATCGAGATCCCTGATTTCATCACCTGTTACGAGAACGGCAACGAGTGGCTTTCTAAAGACGGTAACCACGGGTTTTCCCATAAGGGCGAGCATGCCCGCTTCGGCAGGTCCGATTAGCGTGCCTCTTTCATAGACGGCATCACCCTTTTGTATATTTTCACCCTTCCTCCTAATATCCTGCCCCTTTTTTCCCCCTTTGTATATTTCAATAACTTCCCCTCTCGACCGGTTTGTATCTTCCACCCTGATCACCGTATCGGCGCCCTCCGGCAGGGGTGCTCCCGTCATGATGCTTGTTGCTTCGCCCTTGCCGAGGGCATGTTCCGGTTTCTCTCCTGCATGAACGTCTTGCAGTACCTTCAGTTTGACAGGATTTTCCGGTGAAGCGTCTTTCACATCCTCCCACCTGACGGCAAAGCCGTCCATGGCGGAATTATCAGCAGGCGGGTGAAAAACAGGGCTCAATATATCTTCGGCAATGACCCTTCCATCAGCCTCTGTAATGGCCACCCTTTCAGCGGCTGTGGTCTCCGCCTTTTCAAGGACAATTTTTATCGCATCTTCGACTTTTTTCAATTTATTCACCTTTCGAGAGAGGAAATTGTGTCGATTCTAACCTATTTTCTACAGGTGGGCAACATTTAAGCTAACTTTTCTCCATATCGTCGTTGACTATCGGAATGATATCAAATAGACTGTGCTTTTTATAATGCTAACCTTAATTAGTTGGGGGCGTCATGTTAGAAAAATTAAAAGAAATAAGTGCAAATGGGGAAATAAGCACAAGGAAACCTGTGGTAGCATTTTTGATGTCCATTTGTCCCGGACTTGGCCAGCAATATGCAGGTTACCTTGTAAGGGGAATTGTTTTATACTTTTCCATCATCCTTATTTCCTGGTTAATCGCCATTGCCTTTATGTTTGTAAATAGTAAGGCCGGCGTCGTTCTATTTGCCATACCGGTCATAACTTTTTTCGCCATTGCCTTTGATGCCTACCGTTTGGCAGGCAAAGAGGATAAAAATTACCGCTTGCAATGGTTCAACCGCGGCTGGATATATGCCACTGTATTTTTACTGCTTCTTTTCACCGTCAATCCGCTAATCGATATATTAATCGGCAGCACCGTAACAAGGGCATCGCTTACCAATACAATCGCCATGGAACCGGCAATATTAAAGCACGATGTGTTGCTTATAAATAAGCTTGCCTACCGGCTTGGAGAGCCCAAAAAGGACGATATTGTTTCTATTTCTTACGACGAAGAGGCCTACAAGGGTCTTTCAAAGATTACCGGTGATCACATTATTCGAAGAATCGTCGCCCTTCCCGGTGATAAGGTCGAGGTTGACGGCAGGGACGTTCTCGTCAATGGCAAGGCCTTAAAAGAATCTTATGGATATTACGATGACAAGATTCTCCCTGAGGCGAACCTCATGGAAGATATTACCTTCAAACTTAAAGTCGTTCCTCCCGACAATTATTTTGTGCTCGGTGACAACAGGAGCTATAGCATGGACAGCCGCATCCTTGGCTTTATCCCCAAAGAAAAGATTGTTGGAAAGGTGACCAGGGTCTACTGGTCATGGAACTTTGAGGCGTCAAAAGGCGGGACGATCAAATGGGACAGGGTAGCGCTGCCTCTAAAGTAGAAAACTGTTTTTAATTATTTTTTGATATGCTTTTACGGATATAGTCTTCGATTCTGATGTGCTGTCCCTGCCCGTAACTTTCATACTCGGGCTTTTCCTTTTTGAGCGTTGAAAGTTCTTTTGAGAGATCGAAGGGGCCGTATCTCTCCCATAAAAAAATGATCATTTCATCGCACTCCCTGCGGTCTGCCCCGTGGCCGGCTGCCACAGCAGCGAGGTAGCAGGCCGGGCCATAGATGGCTTTCTCTTCAAGTTCGAAGGCATCTTCCAGGATCTGTTTTCCCCGCCTTCTGTTCATCAAATATATTGCAACAAAAAGGGCAGCGAAGATAATGACAAGAAGAATAAAGATTAGGGCTTTAGTCATTGAATCCCTGCCTTAAGTGTAGATGATTAATGCAATAAGCGGCGGGACCATAAGCAACCAGCCCATAAAAACAACAATAAAGCCCGGCAATGGATCGGGCTCTTCAGCATTCAGGTTGGCTAAAGTGGCGAAATCACCAATCTCCCTGCCGAACCATATGGCGCCCAGTGGAAGAACCATATAGGTTGTTAGAAAAAACCATCCCTCCGTTTCCCACATAAAATGAGCGATAACGGAATAAACCAGGGTCATTAGACCCGATATAATTCTGCCTGGCTGCATAAATCCCCTGTAGCTCTTATTTAAGATACTCGCCAGTTAATATAATATAGGAAGGGAGCCTTTGTAAATGGACAAAGGTTTTTTTGATCAGCACGGGAGTATTTGCTGAATGAAAGTTTGTCCTTCTTTCAGGAGCAGGAGCTGCTGTTGCCGACCGTCTTCATTGCTCTTTGCCTGTAAAGGGCAATCAGCTTTTTTGCCGTAATTGGGAAAAGCCCCAGCAGGACGAAAGAAAAAAGCAGACCCGGTGAAAGAATTCCGGCGAGGGTATCAATTTTTGCCAGTTCCTTTCCGGCGTTTACATAAACAACCGTCCCGGCAAACATGCCCAGCTGTGATACCCAGAAAAAGGAACGAAGCCGCATTTTTGTAAGTCCCATGGCAAGGTTGATCATAAAAAAGGGAAAAACCGGGATCAGTCTCATTGTGAAAAGATAAAAGGAGCCTTCCCTGTGAATACCGTCATTAATGGTTTTCAACTTATCTCCGAACTTCTCCTGGACCCAGTCCCTCAAGAGAAAGCGGGCCGCCAAACAGGCGAGTGTCGCCCCGATGGTGCTTGCAAAGGAGACAATAATCGTCCCGGCAAATAAACCGAAGAGCGCCCCGCCGGCAAGCGTCATCACCGCAGCTCCGGGGAGAGACAGGGCCGTCACAAGAATATATATAGCCATATAGCCTGAAATAACAGCCAGACTATTTTCACTGTACATGCTCTGAAAACTTTCCTGGGAAGCCTTAATGTAGGCCAATGTCAGATATTGGCCCAGTTCAAAATATCTGAAAGCGGCAATAAAGAATACAATTCCCGATACAATCAATAGTTTATTAGCCACTTTCCGGTTCATTTCCTGCTCCTTTACGCTTACTATGCTCGGCAGATGAATCTATTATAAGTTAAAGGGATTCATCTTGGCACTATTTCTATTATAGCTTTTAGATGGAATAAACGACCAATAGGTTCTGTTTCCGGGAGAGTTTTTTCCGGCTCCAGGAGGGAGACTGAAAAGATGGCCTTCATACAGCCTATGGCATGATGTCCCTATCCTCCCGTTTTCTCTTTCTTTTCCCGATTATTCTCTATTTTCAGTGGACAAATCCCAAAGGGTTTAAGCAGGCAAAATATTTATTATAAATAGCAATATGTGTCGCGCAATAGGGTAAAAAATATGATATAAAATTATTTTTCAGGCTAAGGCGGGCATCTGATGATATTAATTGGACGGCTTTTTACTTTATATTAAAACTTTTTTAAAAAGGGGTATGCTAATGTGCAAGCGCTTGTTCGTTTTTTTTGTTTTTTTTCTTCTCTTTTGTTCCTCCTGCGACAGGAATTCCGATGAAAAGAGCAGCCAAAACAGAGGGCGGCAACAAAAACAGGAGAACACAAAATCTGCCCCTTTGCCTGCCTCCCTTTCAATACCTGACCATTGGCGGAAAAATCCTTCGCACCTTTTCTACCGCCGGTATTCGCCAAGTGAGGCAAAGGCCAAAAATATTCTTATCAATGCGCTTAATCAAAAGGGCGTCTATGGCGGTCAGTTTCAATATTTGGAAGACGGGGCTAATGGTTCCGGACCTCAGTTAGCAAAGAAGGCCACCCCTTTTATTCAAAGCGATGGTGAAATTACTCTCATAGAAAGTGAATTGCCCATACAAATAGCTGCTATCGTTGATGAGAATGTATGGGTATACCAAAAAAATGAAAATGAACAAGTCCGGCTTGGCCGGTGGCGTGATCAAGTTTTTGTGCCATTTGAAGATCTTGAACTGGAAAATCTTGTTTTGCTGGCAGTGAATGATAACAATAATCTTGTTTTGCGGGGAAGGGTTCCCCATTCAGAAAAAATAATAGAAAAAACTTTTTTACAAACACCTCAAGGAGAATGGAGCGAACTGGAGATAAAGAATGCCCTTGTAAGCGCTATTAATAATAAGCGGCAGCTTGTCGCTAACAGGACTGTGGAAGGTCTCAACAGGGCCCTGTTTTGGGAAAACAGCAAAATGCAGCCCCTGGCCTTGCCGCCGGATGTGCTTGAAAGTGAAGTTAATGATATTAATAATCATGGCGCCGCCGTCGGGACAGTCACTTTCAGCAATGGCAGGCAACAGGCGATTATATGGGAGACAGGCGATAACCGCTTCGAGTTGTTAAACACCCTTGGCGGCGACCGTGCCCAGGGCCTTTCCATTAATGATGACCGTTTTGTGGCAGGCTGGTCTGAAAACGCTGACGGGGAACGCAGGGGTTGCCTCTGGATGGGAGAGACGGCAAGGGAAATAAAATACCCTGTTGCCGGAGGCGATTTTGAATTAGTAGAAGTAAGAAAGATCAATAATAATGGAGAAGTTATTGCGCGCACAAATAATGGTCATACCAGAGAGCGAGGCAGCAATAGCGGCCCCGGGACCACTGAAGGTCCCCGGGAAGAGGAGGAAGAAGAGGATATTTTTCTGACACCACCGGACTGGCCGCCTGTAAATCCTGTGCCTCAATTCCCGGACAAGGCCGACAGCTGTTGCGGCATGGTTGAAAATGTTATTTTCTTCCCTGTAACCAAAGATCCCCTCGAACCGCCCGACAAACAGGAAGCCATGCAGGAACCGGCCATGGGCGCCCATCAGGCCTTTTTGCACGACGGCGCCTTTTTTGAAACACAGGAGGACCTTTATGTTAAGTCTACGGGCTTCCCCTTTCGTTTTCAGCGTTTTTATCGCAGCAACATTAAGATCAAGAAGGGCGGTGTCATCGGTTACAACTGGGACTTCAATTTAAATAAACGGATCGTACCCATTGTGCAGCATGAGCATAACGGGCTCTTTGTGGAAGACACAACGCGGGACCAGCCGCAATTGTATTATTTTAACGGTTCGGGCCGCCGTGATCATTATGTGGAAAAGCACAGTGAATGGCGCCAGGTGTTAAATTTCAATAAAGAGTTTAAAGCCTATGTAACAACCTATCAGTCGCCGCCGGGAGCCTTTCATGAAATTCAGCGTTATGTGCTGGCTGACCCGGATAGGCATCCTTTTGCTTCTCATGTGAACGTGGATAACGCGCATAATGAATCCATTTTTTATGTGTTGCGTGATCCAGAGGGCACTCGCTACGTTTTTAATTGCCGCGGGCAGATAATATATCAGATAGATCGTCACGAAAACAGGATGGAGTTTCAATATGAAGGGCAGTGGCATCCTTTAACCCAAAGCCCCATGCTGTCTAAAATCATCGATACGGAAAAGCGGGAGTACATTGTTGACACCCGCTCTACCCGTGAATATGAAACCTTTGGCACCAACTTTTTATGCCGGTATATTTCATCGACAATTCCTGTGCCCGTCATTACCCGAATAACGGATTTTAGCGGCCGCACGGTTGAATTCGAATATGCAATGGCCGGTCTTGATCCGGTTTTAGAGGAAGCAGAACAGCAATTCGGCAATGCCCTTTATATTACCCGATATACTCATGAGAAAAAAGATGACTACTATCTGCTGACCAGCATTAAAGCCCCCAATGAATCCTTGAGTTCAGGACCGGCCTATTTAATTAACCGGTATGACATGAATTCCAGCCAAAGCTATGAATTAAGAGAACAAAAGCTTGGCAGCACCTCTTATCAATTATCTTTTAACCAAAGCACCGTGACCATTATTGATCCTAACCAAAATCGCCTGGAATACACCTTAAAAGACGGCCCCGCCGGATCGGTTATTGAAACGTTAAAAAAGACCGGTGCAAGCGGACCGGACAGAGGACCCTGGACGACGACCTATAAATACAACAGCGACGGTCAGCGCACTGAAGTTGAAAATCCGGCAGGAAACAGCATTGTTTACGAATATGAAGGTAAAAACCGGCAGGTAACGTTAGGGCCTGTAAGGAACTGGAAAGATCGGGGCTTAACTTATGAAAATAATTTGGCCCGGGGGAATCTGAAAAAGATTATCCGGCGCTCCAATCAGGCAAGAGACCCTTACCGGGAAATTTCCACTCAATGGCGGTATGAAAAGCTCTATAACCAGGTAGAAAAAGAGATTGACGCCAGGAACAATGAGATTGAATATATTTACAAATATGATAAGGGTAATGGCTATAATGGAAATCCCGTTGAGAAAGTCTTGCCTCCATTAACGCGTGTCGGTGGCCATGCACCCTTAAGGGATTTAAAACAGTATTATCGTTATAGCAATAACGGACAGTTAACGGGCTTCACCGATACGGATAATTCAAAAACAACATTCAGCTATGGCGCATTTGCTTACCTCGTTGCCATTAACTACCCTGATGGTTCACACCGTTATAAAAATGATGAATTAGGTTTTGTCATTGAAGAAACGACACCTTCAGGAACCCGCATTAAGTACACCGTCGATAAGCGAGGATATGTTACAACGAGGATTGACGACTTTGGCGGTTTTAATAATCGCACCGATTACCGTTACGACTACAATGGAAACCTCCTGTCAATAAGAAAAGAAGTGAAAGATAATTTTACTTCCGGAGCACCCCCAAGCCCTCGGCCCGGTGGTATTCAGGACGTTGTCACCGGCTTTACCTATGATGTCTTGAACCGTAAGCGCACAGAGATCGTAACTGCCGGACAAAAAACAAAGCATTTGCAATGGCAATACGACGGTAATGGCAATATTACGTCATTTACACAGCCTTCCCCTGCTGCGGCCGGGCAGAGTGTTACCACAAGCCAGCGTTTTGACGGCAGGGATTTATTAATTTCCTTAACACAGGCGGCAGGCACTTCGCAAGCACGGACGACACGTTTTGATTATGACCTCAACGGCAACCTTATTCGGTCAGAAAAAGCAGGTAACCGTATAAGTGATTATGATTATGACGGTTTTGACCGTTTGATTGTGGAAGGTGATGATAATGGCGGCGGCCTTGCCATGACGCTCGATCCCAACGGCAATCCTCTATTACTGGAATATATGGGCGACAAGGGACTTGGCAATAATTCCGGTGGCACACTTTATAAAGCCGAGCGTGAGTATGACGCCATGAATAATTTAGTAAAAACGAGAGTCCACCTTTTGACAGGGGGCTCTCAGGCGGCAGAAACACTTTGGGTATACAACAGGGCAATATTGCCGGAAAAAGTCATTCACCCCAACGGAGGAGTGGAAGAGAGAAAATACACACCGGCAAAAAAACTGGCTTTTTTAAAAGATCCCGAAGGTAATGAAAGTAAATACACCTACGACAGTGGTGGACGCCTGACTTCAGTAGTGCAAAAGGACCGGGAAAATAGCTATGACAGAAGTCGGAAGCAGCTGCGCGCCGGCACGGGTTCCTATATCAGCGCCTTTCATTATGATGCCCTGGACAGGTTAATAAAAAAAGAACTGCCCCCTTCGGAGTCATACCATTTGTTTTATAACAGCGATGGGGCAGTGCGGGGCATACTGGATCAGGGTAATCGTTTATCTGTTTTTACCTATGACAGTCTGGGTAACAAGCTTGCTGATAATTTGCCCTCCAATAGAATCCGTTATGAATACAATGAAGCGGGTATGGTAAAGCGCATAAGCTCTACGCTATCGGACCAGCGTTTTACTTACGATAGTCTGGGCCGCCGAAAAACAGTGGAAGACAGAAAGCGCAACGCAACAACCCGTTACCGTTACGATGAGTCCACACTGAGAATGACGGTAGTGCAACCCAATGGCAACACAGTCGGTACGCGCTATAACAAATTGGGCAAGGCCGAAGCGGTGGAAGTTAATTATTCGGGGCATCAGTTTTTTCCCATGATCAGCAGATTGCGCTACCGTTATGATGGTCTGGGACGTTTAACCTATGCGGAAAATGGTCCCGTGGGCGCTCCTGTAAAGGTTTCATTAAGTTATGACGGCCTGGGCAATATTACTAAAGAAGAACAGGAATTCAGGAATGACAGGCAAACCGTTGAATATGACCGCGGTAATCGTTTTTCTCAAATCAATGTAAAGTTCCCCTCATTGGCGGGCAATATTCAGGTTCAAAATCGTCTCGATAAACTTGGCCGGGTTATTTCCGTAGAGGCATTGAATGAAACATCAAGTTATTACTATTCCGGCGTTAATCGTTTGTCGGGCCGGCTTACCGGTGATCAGCGGTTTGGGAATTATATTATTTATGATAATGCGCGGCGCCCTGTTGAAGCCCTGACGACAGATGCCATACTGAATAAAGAAATATGGCGTTCTTATGCCCGTTATGACAAGGGCCGCCTGGTGGATTCCAGGGAAATAAAGTTTGATGACAATGCTCAGTTTATAAAGCAGTCTTCCAGTTTTATGCCCCACTACAAGGGGAATGGAAGAGTGACCCATAGTGAATCACGTTTTCTGGCAGTGGAAAGCCGCGGCGCAACTCCTCAGCAGGCCATACAGAAGACCTACCGGCGTTATAATCGTACAGGCTTATTATCAGAAGTCATTGATGTTTCTTATAACGATCCGTCAGGAACGGGCGCGGCACCGACACGACTGCGTTACAACCGTTTTACACATAATCAGGGAGGGCAGGTCAGCAATGCGCGGACCAAAGTATTGCGTGAAAATAAACTGCGCCATCTAAGGCCTACCGGTAATCATGCCTATGATGAATCCCAACTGTTTGATGTTGCCCTTAATGAACGCGGGATCAGCGATAACCGGCAATATCAATACGATGCCAACGGCAATGTTACCGACGATGGCCGTTTCCGTTATTTTTATGATTTTCAGAGCCGCTTAGTCAGGGTGGAAGATATCTGGGTAGAAGCCCGCAATATGCGCGGTAATATTGAATATTATTACGATGGTCTGGGACGCCGCGTATTCCAGCGAAACAGGGCCACACCGGGTGTTGTTTTAAATATTCATAACAGAAAAGATATTCGCTTTTTATATAGCGGCAAACAGGTAATTGCTGAAATTGAATATGATGGCGGCAATACGCAAAAAACCTTATTGGCCAGGTATATTCCCGGCGCCGCAGTTAACGAAATTTTACGCATGGATCGCCGAAAAAATGACGATATAAGCGAACCCTTAGCATCTTATTACGTTCATGAAGGTATCAGCGGCGGTATGAGCTTTTTAAGTAAAGCCAATGCGACGGAAACGACGGGCTTTACTTATTTCAGGAATTATCAGGGGCACGATTTGTCCCATATTCGTGAAGAGCGTTACATTGAGGGCGGCACGACCCGCATGCCTTATTTAGCGCGGTCAAAGCGTTATGACGGGTTTTCCGCATTAACCTATGATGAACTGTCAGCCACTTCAGTAGCAGATTACCGGCGTTCTCCCGAAGTGGATGGCCGTTTGTATTTAATCGAAAACTGGGACCGGATTTTACAGGCTACACAAAAAGTGCATCCCACACCGACCGTTATCAAAGCCATGGAATACACAGTGGGCGGTGTTATTATTGTCGGTCTGGCTCCGGCGGCGATTGCTGCTGCGCCGGGCCTGGTTATTATGGCTAAAGCCGGGTTAACAAGCACAGCAATCAGTTACGGTGCATCTCAATATGTGGGTGTTAATTATACCTTTGAACAAGGCATGCAGGATTTTGCTATAGGGGCCGTAACCGGTGGCGCATCAAGGATGTTAGGGGGAATGGCGGCCCTCGCTTCACCGGCAACAAAAACATTTGCAAATACGGCGGCTGTTGCTTTGGAAACAAGTCTGGAAACGGCCATTGACGTGGGCGTTTATGGTGATGATTTTACTCAGTCGCTTATTTTAAATACCGTTTTGAACGGCAGCAGCGCTATCCCGGGCAACTCTTTTACGGAAGGGACATTAGTGTCTACCAATGAAGGCTATGTTGCGATAGAAAAGCTGGAGAGGGGCCATAAAGTGCTGTCGCGAAACGATCAAACCGGTAAAGTGGCTTATAAGGAAATTACGGAAATATCCCGTTCGCAAGCTGATGAGTTAATTCAGCTGGAATATAAAAACAGAAAAAAGACCCTTCAATTAGAAGGTACGCCGGCCCATAAAATATGGGTGGAAAACCGGCAGGCCTGGGTGGCCCTCAGTGAAGTTGAAAAGAATGACCAATTGATATTGGAAAACGGCGAAAGGGCTGCCGTGGAAAAAGTGGAGTTAATTACTTTAAATGAGGCCCTTAATACTTACGATATTGAAGTAGATGATTGGCATACTTACTTTGCTGTTGATTCTGAAGATAGCGCTGCAAGTTATCATAAGGATGCCGTTTGGGTGCATAATAACACCTCCTTCTCCCGTATGCATAAGTCTGCAAGAGCATCACGGTTAAAGTTCGGCAGGCAGGCTTTAGACGACAAGTTAAGCAAAGGCCTGATTACCCAGGCCCAGCATGCAACGCAACTGGCCGATCTGGGAAAACAGCTGACCCGTAAAATGAACGGCACCATCGGAAACATAGGGGAGCATGCCATCCACAATTATTTGAAGTCCTTAAGCCACGTTGTTGTCGGTATGCAACTGCATTTGAAAGTAAATGTAGGTAAAACAGCCAAGCAGCAATTATTGAACCTGCCTACGCTGCCAAAAAGCGGAGTAATTCGCCGTTACATCGATGTATTATCCATTGAACAAATGAAAAAGCACTTGGTTAACAATGAAGTTAAAACCGGTAATGCCGTGCGCACTGCCAGCCAGATCGCTTTTGACGATCTATTGGCTGGTGGAAAAGTGGGACTTGACCAGTTTTATTTCTCAGGACGTAAAACCAGGCAGATGTTGCGCAGGTTTTTAGTAAATGGAGCATATATCGGGAAAACCGATCGTCTGCCGAGAAAGCTATCTCTGAAATACGTAGTTGACAAAATAAATGCCAAAGACAATTCCATCGGATCGATGGCCTTTGAAATGCGACGGCCCGATAATTTTATTACCCGTTAGTCTTATTTGATAAAAATGACTGATTTTTTTGAGACAAAAAGGTACAAGTGTTTATGATCTTTACTTGATTGCTTATCTTTACAAGTTCAATTAGTTCTTTTACCTGTCGTAAAATTTCTTTGCACAACCCCGATTACAGTAACAACGGTTACTGTAGATAAAAATACAAGTGATATGCCGAGTGAATGGAAATGTAGAAGAGTGGTTGGAAAAAGAGTGGTCATCCTCTTCTTCAGGCAGAAAACCCTTTACTTGCAGCCATTAATCTTTAAAAAGTTAGTGAGTGGATTCAGCAAAAGGAAAATCCAGTAAAAAAGGGCTCACGGAAAACCGTAAACCCTTGATATCTTTGGCAGCGGGGGCTGGATTCGAACCAGCGACCTTCGGGTTATGAGCACGTTAAGGACATTTTTAGTAGACTCTGATTCTGGGCTTGGTTTCCCGTAATTCCTTATAATTCAACACCTTAAAGCTATTCCATTAATTACGGTCATTTCTATAAATTCCACCCTTTTGGATAATTTCTAGCACAAATATAGCACAATTTGAAATTGCTATTTTTTCCTTCATCCTTAACAATCACCTTCCTTGAAATTTTGTAGATTTCTACAAATAGTAATTTGCATTATTTCCTGTAATATGTTTCTAATAATAGATTGAAACAATCAGTCAACAATTCAAATCGTAGATATTGTAATATACGATCATAATAAATATTGAATATATCGGCTGTTTATATCACCTATTAGCTGGGAAGAAATAATATATGTCTCGCAAATCAATTCCTGAGAAAATAAAAAAACTTATATTTCAAGAAGCTGGAATGATGTGTCCAATGTGCGGCGAAACGGATGTTTCTACCTTTGACATACATCATATACAACCGTTCAAGTTGGTAGAAGTACATGATGAAGACAATATGATTTTATTATGTAAAAACTGTCATGGAAAAGTCACCGCTGGAGATTATTCTGAATCCCAAATATTAAGGTTAAAGGTTGCCCTTGCTAATGGCAGACATCCATATATTAAAAAAAAGAAACCTTCAAATGTTATTAATTTAAGAAACTCTATAAACACGGGGATTTTGGCTAATAAGCTTGAAATAAATTCAACAAATAAAGTAATAAAATTAAATGCACCTGAAGGATGTATTGGAGCAAATAGGGATCATAGAAATTATGTAAAAAGGCTCATTGATAGGTACCATGAATTCAAGAAAGCTGAAGTTGGTACAGGTAAAATGAATTACGCTATATTCTATAAAACTATTCAAAGGAAATTTGGAGCGAAGTGGGATATGTTGCCCTTAAATGTATTTGATTCCTTATGCCAATATTTACAAAACCGAATAGACGAAACGGTGCTTGGAAAAAACAAAAAGAAAAAGGGTATCAAAAGATATTCAACATTTCCTGAGTATTTAGAAAAATATAGTAGTTAACCCAGCTATGCAAGGGACGGGCTTTTTTAGATTAAAGAGTTAGAGATTCAAAAATGAAATCAACTATATTTAATTCAGAAGAAGATATTAGAGTTAAAATAGTCATTCCTTGGCTTGAAAGCATTGGTTTTAATAAAGATGAATTTAGTTGTGAAGCCAGTTTCAAACTTCACTTTGGAAAAGGTGTTGTGCGCATTGATACAGAAAAGCAGATCAAACAAGGTTCCCCTCGTGCAGATATTTTGGTTAAAAGAAATGATGAAAACTTATTTGTAATAGAGGTAAAAAAAGACACAATTGATTTTACAGATGATGATATTGAACAGGCAACATCTTATGCCTGTTTAGCTCGTGCTCCAATAACTGTCTTGACCAACGGTAAAGATTTTGAAGTTTTCAAGACATGGAATAAAGAACCAATCGAACGCACAAAACAGTCCATTCTTGATAAATATCCGATATCGCCTGATCTATCAGATAATTATCATGATGCTTTAGAAACATTCCTTGGCATT
>JAOUBX010000079.1 GCA_029860075.1 Deltaproteobacteria bacterium
TTTAAGAAAAAGGTAACACCCATAGGGAAGCAGTCAAATTAGAGAGACTATCACCTGTATTCAAGAAGGGAAGGTTTGGAGTCTTTTTCCCGCGTAAGCGGTTGAGTTCAACAAGTTACTATGTAGTTTCCCCGATAGTATCAGAACATAATAGCCATTACAAATTTTATTGCTATATTCTTCACTTATGCTACGTTTTGACATGATAATTTGTCGGATAACGCCCCATATTGTGTATTGGCCGAAAAACCCGGCAAGTCCGGAAAGCTTTATTCATTTCAATATGAAAGCTACTAGATTTCAAGGTAGGTTAATTCTGATTATTACAGGAAGAAAGTCATAAATAAATCTAACATTAACTGAAAGGTAAGATGCTGAATTCTACACCCATTTCAAAAACATTGCGAACCAATTCTCTAATTCTATCATCTAAATATCACAGACCAAATCAAAACAGGGGCAGGTCAAATGAAAAAGACAAAACCAATTTTACTGGCTTCATTAATCGCAGTACTGACATACCTGCTTCTTGATCGGTTCCCCTATGCCTTTGACTATTCAACACATGCCGTCTCACCTGATGAAATCATGTCAGGCGGTCCCGGTAAAGACGGCATTCCGTCGCTGACCAATCCTCACTTTGTTAAGGCAAAAGAAGCCTATTTCATGCGAGATAATGAGAAAGTAATGGGTATAGTCATTGGGGGAAAAGCCAGGGCATACCCTATCAGGGTACTAAGTTGGCATGAAGCGGTAAACGATAAGATTGGCCCCGTTCAATTCCTGGTTACCTGGTGACCGGTTGCTTATGCCGGTCAGGTCTTTGACCGGAAAATTGACGGCAAATCATTAGAGTTCGGTATTTCAGGGTTGCTCTACAAATCTAACGTGCTCCTTTATGACAGGGAGACGGATAGTCTCTGGTCACAGGTCATTCGTAAAGCCGTTACGGGCAAAATGACGGGTAAAGAATTAAAGACCCTGCCTTTTTCGACAACAACCTGGAAAAAGTGGCTTAATAAATATCCCAACACTGAAGTTCTCTCTTTAAAAACAGGACATTCCAGAGATTATAGCCGGGATCCCTATGAAGATTACTATGGCAGTTCCATCGCTTTTTTCGACCAGTCTGCAACACCACCCCACCTGCCGGAGAAAGAACTCATCTATGGCATAGAGGTCAATGGAAAGCACCGCGCCTATCCAATGAGTAAACTAAGAAAGCTGAAGAAACCGCAAAAGGAAAGCTTTGCCGGAACGGATCTTATTGTAACTTATGAAAGTGAAACAGATACAACGACAGTGAAAGACGGAAAAGGGAATAAAATAACAGGACTCATGACCTACTGGTTTGTCTGGTATGATTTTCACAAAGAGACAAGCATCTTTGGAGTTTCAATACCCCATAAGAAATAAAACTTATATTATTATTAGTTCCCCACTTTAGTAAAGGGGGGTAAGGGGGGATTTGAAAATTCCGGAACCGGAAAATCCCCCTTATTCCCCCTTTGTCAAAGGGGGAGATATGAAGGAGCTGTAAAAATTCTTTCAGCGAAAACTACTGCAATATATTTTGGAGAAAAACCGATTTATTTAACAAAAGCTGCGGCCAGTCCGATAAGCCCCCCAAAGAATCCACCCCACACAACAAGCCAGCCGAGGTGATCACGAATCATCTGCTGGATGATCTCTTTTACCAGCTGCGGCGTCAATTCATGGAGCCTTTTTTGAACAACACCGTCAACCTTTTCATGAATATCACTGCTGGCCGAAGCAGTGGAAAGCTGCTTATGAACCGTTTCCTGGAAATCCTCGCCCCTGGAAATCTCGATGAGAGAGCTTTTCATTTTGGCCACAAAAGGCTCTTTAAGCGGAACAAGGGCATCTTTACCACCAAACATGCCGAGCATGCCACCAAAAGACGACTCCATAACAGCCGAAACAAGGGCATTAAAGGAAGGCGTTAAGTCAGCTTCCGTAATAATAGGCTCAAAATCAAAATGGGGGCCTTCCTTATTCGTGGCCGTACTTTCATAAAAACGCTCGAAATTCTCTTTAGTAAAGAACTGCTCCATTATGAGCTTATGAATGCCGACCTTAAAGTCCTCGAAACGGGCAGGGATAACACCCGATCCGTAAAGACCGGGCACCTTTTCAAAAAGCATGTGAATGGCAAGCCAGTTCGTCACCGCCCCCGAGAGAGCAAAAAGCCCCACACTGAGCACAATGTCATGTTTCAGATAGAACCCTGTACCGACAAGTGCCGCAGAAAGCCCGTTTGTAACGAGGCTCTTATGAAGAAAGTGGGGCCATTTTGATTTTTTCATGGGTATCAAAAAAAGCTACCACCATCTCCCCTCCTTGATAAGGAGGGGATTAAGGGGTGGTAGATTTACCTGCAATAATTTACGTTAATCGCAAGAAGAAGTTATATTTATTCCTTCCCCGCCTTAACCATCAGCTCACTTATCTTTCGCGCAAAACCGAGAGGATCATTAAGCTGTGAACCTTCTGTTAATAATGCCTGATCATAAATGAGTTCCACATATTCCTTGAACTGTTCGGAAAGTGCATCCTTTTCGTAAATAGCATTGAGCGTCTCAATGAGGGGATGGGCCGGGTTAAGCTCAAGTACCTTCTTCTGCCTGGGCACTTCCTGCCCCATGGCCTTCATCATTTGCTCCATCTGGGCATTCATGCCGGCTTCATCCGACGTAAGACAACAGGCACTCTCCGTTAACTTTGTTGAAAACTTCACTTCCTTAATGTCATCAGTCAGCTTGGCTTCAATCGCCTTGAGAAGGTCTTTGTATTGCTCGCTCTTTTCTTTGACTTCCTTCTCTTTCTCCTTTTCACTTTCGAGACTTACTTCTCCCCGATGAACAGCTTTGAGAGGTTTTTTATCATATTCGTTAAGCTGAGGCGTTACCCACTCATCCACGTAGTCAGTCATGAGGATGACTTCAAGATCTTTGGACCTGAAGAGTTCCAACTGTGGCGTTCCAAGGGCCTGAGTCCTGTTTTCAGCGGTTATATAATAAATCTCTTTCTGGTCATCCTTCATACCATCAACATACTCCCTGAGGGATTTCAGTTCACCGGCCTGCGTCTTTGTTGTTTCAAAAAGGAGAAGGTCTGCAATCTTGTCCTTATTGTCATGATCGTAATGAAGCCCCTCTTTAAGTACCTGCCCAAACTCCTTGTAGAAGGCGTTGTACTTTTCTCTGTCCTTCTCTTTCATATCTTTAAGGGTAGAGAGAATTTTGTTGATGAGACCCTTTTTGATCTTCTCCATCTGCGGGTTTTCCTGGAGAATTTCCCTGGATACGTTGAGGGGAAGATCACTTGAATCAACGACACCTTTTATAAACCTCAAATAAACGGGAAGAAGCTTCTCACAGTTATTCATAATAAAAACGCGGTTTATGTAGAGATTGAGTCCCTTAACGGCGTCACGGCTGTAAAGATCCTGAGGCGCCCTTGAAGGGAAGTACATAAGGGCCTTGTATTCAAGAACACCTTCGGCACTGTAATGTATCTTGTCGATCGGTTCTGAAAAGTCGTGGGATAGCTGCTTGTAAAAATTATTATAATCGTCATCAGAGATATCAGACTTCGATTTCAACCAGATGGCTTCAGTGGAATTCAATCTTTCTTCTTCAATTTTCTTGTCAGGCTTGGCATTGTAATCAGGTTTCCCATCTTTATCATTGGGATATTCAAATTTCTCTACATCCATGCAAACAGGGAATTCGACAAATTCAGAATACTTTTTTACAAGTCCCCGTAATTCATGTTCTTCCAGAAACTCGTGGCAATCGTCCTTGAGGTGCAGGATGATATCCGTACCCCTCGTAAGTTTAGGAAAGTCCTTAAGATCAAAGTCTGCTTCACCTGTCGAACTCCACTCACACCCTTTTCCACCGGCAGTTCTTGTTTGAATGGTTACCTTATCGGCCACCATAAAAGAAGAGTAAAAACCGACACCAAACTGACCAATGAGATCAGGGTTGTCTTGTTCCTTACTCTCCTTCAATTTCTTAAGAAATTCCTGCGTTCCCGACTTGGCAATTGTTCCGACATGATCTTTCAGGTCATCCTTGCTCATCCCGCAGCCATTATCGGAAAAGGTCAAGGTCTTCTTTTCTTTATCGACAAAAAGTTTAATCTTCCAGTCACTGTTATCTTCAAGTACATCAGCGTTAGTGAGAGACTCAAAACGAATCTTGTCAATTGCATCTGAAGCATTGGAGATAAGTTCTCTCAGAAAAACATCCTTGTGAGAATAGAGTGAGTGCGTCACCAGATCGAGAAGTTGCTTAACATCTGTTTTGAATTTATAAGTATTTTTTGCGGCCATAATTTTACTCCCTTTAATTTGATAAAATAAAAATGCTGAAAGAAAGACGATGACAAATTCATCGAATTTTTCCAGCAATTAATTTGACTTGAAATTTAAGTTAATCACGAAAGGGGGTCTTGTCAACCCCTTGAAGTAGATTGCTAAAGGCACAATTCATTATTTACCGTCATTTCGAGCACGCCCGAGCGAAGTGACAAGTACCCTTGGGGTAAAGGGAGAAACCTTTCTTACGATTAACCGGCAATGATTCAGAGAGATCATCATTCCCACAAAGTCGGGAATCGAGCCTTCGAAAAAATGGCTTCAAGGTCAAAATCATCTTTCTATTTACAGGACTGTTTTAAAAAAATTAAGATTTCTCACATTCCTTCGAAATGACAAAATATGAGGTTACACTTAATTATGTTCCTTTGTTTTTAGAAATGTCACTTCAGGCCATTCCTCCATGGCATTTGACAATCGCCAAGCGCTTTGGGCCAAAAAGGTAAGGTTCCCTTCCGCATCGTGAGCAAGGTTAATTTCCTGATCTTTCCTGAATTGATCGAGTTTTTTCTTGTCGTCACTGACAACCCAACGTGCAGCAGCAAAGCTGGCTCCTTCATAGGTGGCATCAACGCCGTATTCATCTTTCAGCCTTGCCATAGTAACGTCAAACTGTAGAACACCGACAGCGCCCATAATGTAATCACTGCCCATTAAAGGCCTGAAAACCTGAACAGCGCCTTCTTCGGCAAGCTGAATTAAGCCTTTTTGCAACTGCTTTACCTTGAGTGGATTTTTGAGGTAGACCTTCCTGAAATGTTCAGGCGCAAAGTTGGGAATACCGGTAAATTTAAGTTCTTCCTTTGTCGTGAAAGTATCACCAATCTTGATTGTACCGTGATTATGAATACCGATAATATCACCGGGATAGGCCTCTTCCACAGTAGAGCGGTCCTGGGCCATAAAAATTGTGGCATTAGAAAGGCTGATATCCTTCCCTATTCGGTGGTGGCGCACCTTCATACCGCGGGTAAACTTTCCGCTGCAAATTCTGAAAAAGGCTATGCGGTCACGGTGTGCGGGATCCATATTGGCCTGAATTTTAAAGACAAATCCCGAGAAAGCACCCTCTTCGGGAGAAATATCTCTTGTCGTCGTATGCCTTGGACCGGGAGATGGCGAAAGTTCGACAAAGGCCTCAAGCAGTTCCCTTACACCGAAATTGTTGATCGCGCTTCCGAAAAAGACAGGTGTCTGGTTTCCCTTGAGATAATGCTCCAGGTCAAAAGGATTGGAAGCGCCTTCCAAAAGTTCAACCTCATCTCTCAGTTCCTGTGCCTGGTCTCCCAGAAGTTCATCCAGCTCGGGATCGGACAGATCATTGATTACGATACCGTCCTTATCTCTCGTTTCCTGTCCCGCTGTAAAAAGATGAAGCTGTTTTTGGAAAAGGTTGTATACCCCCTTAAAACGTTTACCCATACCGATGGGCCAACTCAAAGGGGCACACTCAACCTGCAGGGTATCTTCGATATCGGCAAGAATATCGAGAGGGTCCATCCCTTCACGGTCAAGCTTATTGATGAAAGTAATAATTGGCGTATTTCGCATACGGCAGACTTCCATCAGCTTTTTTGTCTGCGTCTCTACCCCTTTGGCAGAGTCGATTACCATAAGAGCGCTATCAACGGCCGTCAGTACGCGGTAGGTATCTTCCGAAAAATCCTGGTGACCCGGCGTATCGAGAAGGTTGATTTCATACCCTTCAAAGTTGAACTTCATAACGGAAGTCGTCACCGATATGCCACGCTCCTGCTCCATGGCCATCCAGTCACTCGTTGCATGGCGGGACGACTTACGGGCCTTGACAGCGCCTGCCATCTGGATCGCTCCCCCAAAGAGGAGCAGCTTTTCCGTAAGCGTCGTCTTCCCCGCATCGGGATGGCTGATAATACCGAAGGTCCTTCTTTTTAATATCTCTTTCTCGCAGCCGGCCATAACTTTTCCTGAATTAACGTTAAACACAAAAAAAACGCCCCAAAAGGGGCATTTATGTTGCTATTATAACGCAATATGCCTTAAATGGTCAATGGCGGAAAATCCTTGTTTTTTTTCACCACAAAGGCACAAAGTTTTTTTATTTAGATAATCACCCATCCCGCCACAATCAGAGGGGAATGCACCAGTCCGGGATTCAAATGCTAACGTGCACTCCCATAGCAAAATTTCAATAAAGGGATCAGTGTTATCCTGTTAGAAATATACTGAATAAACTTTGTGTTCTTTGTGCCTTTGTGGTAAATCCTGTGAAAATCAAAGTTAAAAATGTAACCTTGCAAAGCTATTGACAGGGGATATAATTATCAAATAATATAATTTTAAGCGGGCGTAATTCAGTGGTAGAATGTCAGCTTCCCAAGCTGAACGTCGTCGGTTCGATCCCGATCGCCCGCTCCAGAAATATAAGACTGCCCAAAGTGCGGGTATTTTTTAAGGATAAATATGATAAAAAAAGTTAAATGCCCAAAGTGCGGCAAAGAAGCAAACTTTAATGATAATCCTTTCAGGCCCTTTTGCAGTGAGCGCTGCAAAATAGCGGACCTTGGGGCCTGGGCTGAAGAAGCCTACTTTATTCCCGGCGAGGATGTTGACCTTGAAGGGGAATGTGGAGATTGGTCAGATGAAGAGAGGAGTAAACGAACCTACCATTGAATAAGCGCCAGTATTGTGTCTCGTTAAAGCCCATGCAAATTTGTCATTTCTCACATATGCTCGAAATGACAATAAAAAAAGGGAGGGATCAGATACTCTCTTCTACTATTTCGGCATCCTGATTGATCCACGCTTCCAGCAGGTCAGCCTGTACAGGCGATAAATTGATGAATTTAAGACCCATGCCCGGTTCATACTTTTCCGATTGAGGAAAGTCCCTTTTCCAGATTACTTCCACCGTACAGGAGAAAAGATCACTCTCACCGGGAAGACAGAATTCCACATTAAAGCGCTCTCCTATATTTTTCGGATTAATCGTCTGGATGAAGAGCCCCGCCTTGCTAATGTTTTTTGCATAACCAAAAAAGACATTGCCTTCATGGTCGACCCTTACCCTGGTCACAATAATGGGAACTCTAAGGCTTCTTCTCTTATGTTCTTGCAGTGGTTCGTCCGGCATCTACCCTCTCACTCTCTCAAATACTAAAAAGAAATATTGTTTTAAGAGCATGAACTGTCAATAACAATTGTAGAGTGACTGGAAGACCAATGTCAATCATTTTTACTTTAAAAAGAACATCTGAGAATAAAAAAGCCGCCTTTAGGGGCGGCCTTTTAACAGAGAGTAAGCTCCCTGGTGATTAGTAGCTGAAAGAACCGGAGAGAAAGATCGTCATCGTATTCATGGTTGCATCATAAATGTCTGTACCGGATACAGGCTGAGAATCACCCTCTCCATAGGCATAATTAATACCCAGTGTCATAGCTGAAGCACGGGTAAATCTTGATATACTGGCTGTAACACCATACAAGTCAATATGATCAAGCTTACCGGTATCTCCGGATTCTATTTCAGGAGTATTTGCTCTGTTCGTATAAAAACCACCTCTCAGTGCATATTTTTCTGAAAGATAATACTCTGTTCCCAGAGCAAAATTGACAACTGACTCCCTGTTTTCAGAGGAAACCTTACTATAATAATCAACATCACAGGAAACAAGAAGTGCCTCGGAAACAAACCACGCGCCCCCCAGGGAAAGGGACAAGGGGAGCTTCCGTTTATCATCAAAGGTATAGGCATTAGGCACACTTGTTATAGTACCCGATTTATCCGTATGAAAAGTTTCCTGGTATCTTCCTTCACTATCAATAATAGTGTTCTTGGAAACCGTCAGCCCAAAAGAAAACTTTTCAGGTGACCACATTATACCCAGCTTGGGCTCAATCCCGTACTCTGTCTGCCTGGCATACACATTTGACCATTCATACTGATGAGCCGCTGTTTGATAGTACTGATTGGCAATAAATTTTATCTGCCTATAATGAACGTAAAGTGTTGCACCGACAGACAAGGAATCGTTAATTTTTTGAGCGTAAGAGGGCCCGAACTTATAAGTTTTGTCAATATTACTGATATTAATAGTTAAGGAAGAAAGATTACTGAAATTATGGTATACCTGATTCTGATCCTCTTCAATATTATCAGGAACTGCGTATGAAAAGGCTATTTTCCCCTTTCCCCAGGGTTGTATCATCCCAAAAAAGTTGGGAGCCAAAGATGCAGAACTCCTTGTCCAATCACCACCTCCAAGAACACCTTCATACCGCGTCCAGGCAGTATGAAATGCATTAACACTAACAGAAAGACTTTGACCCACCGCATAGGCCATGCCGGCAGGATTATAAAATGCGCCTTCCGGCGTATCTGAAACAGCATTATAGGCCCCTCCCATACCCGCCGGTCGCTCACCTATCAACATGTTTTTGTAGTGATTAATATCGGCTGCTGCCGTTAATGGAAAAAAAATAGAAAAAAGAAAAATAAAGGATAGTAAAAAATTTATTATTACGCCTCTTTTCACAATGAGCCTCCAAAAACCATTAGAGTTTAATATATTTTCCATACCTCTTCTTAACGTCGGCATAATTTAACGCATCCAGTCCTTCCTCTGCAATAAGTTTT
This sequence comes from Deltaproteobacteria bacterium, assembly GCA_029860075.1. Taxonomy (NCBI): domain Bacteria; kingdom Pseudomonadati; phylum Myxococcota; class Myxococcia; species Deltaproteobacteria bacterium. The sequence continues at coordinate 9,021 of JAOUBX010000079.1, forward strand.
TCTATTGCCCCTACCCTGTCGACTATGGAAGGATGGGTGGCACTAAGCACTTCTTTCTCTTTTTTAGCTTTTTTACTTTCAACCTTCTCAAGCAATTTTTTATAAGCAACGGGATTATAACCGGCATTGCTTATCAGCATAACCGAGAGGGTATCGGAAGCCAGTTCATCTTCACGTTTCAGTCCTTTATCAAAGAGCAGTTCGGAAGCCTTGTCGACAAGCTGGGTGAATGCCGCCCTTACCGTCTCTGATGTGCCCCCGCCGAGAATGGCGGCAAAACCTGCTCCGACAGAGGTATCTCTTCCTTTAATATCAAGCTCCTTTACAATATGCCTTTCCGTCACATGGGCAATTTCATGGGCCAGTACCCCGGCCAGCTGGGCCTCATTCTCAATCATTTTTAGCGTCCCTTTGGTAATAAAAATATAACCGCCCGGCGCTGCAAAAGCATTGATCATGTCCGTATTGATGATTGCAAACCTGAAGTCTATTTCAGGCCTTGAAGAATAGGAAGCAAGCCCTTTCCCGATAAGGTTGATATAGCGGGTGGCTTTTTTGTCATCATAGAGCCGGTATTTTCCAAGGATTCGGGCGGAAAGTTCCTGGCCAAACTGGATTTCCGCCTCCACATCATTCTTTGAAATCTCCATTACCTTTTGAGACTGGCGCTTTCTCACTTCCCTGACACTGTCATCGGAAGCCGTCGGGGGAGCAGAAGCGCATGAGGCCATAAGAATTGCCGCTGAAAAAAGCAGCCAAAGCGATAATGTATTCTTCATCTCGACACTCCTTCTTCAATAAACGCCAGGGCTTCCATCTCATCGATGTTAATTTTCTCCATCTGTTCCAATGCTGAAAAATCAACAACGTACCCCTTTCTGCCGGCCCTGGCTCTATCATAATCGGTAAGGCCACGTGCAGCAGCAACGCTGGTGAAAGCCGAGGCCCTTTTTCTTGCTGTCTTCTCAAGATTTTTACCTCTTGCCAACAGGGAAACTCTCTTCATGGGCGGTCTTTTTGAAACAAGATACTTTGAAATCCAGCCTTTCTTTCCATTCACCTCAACCATTACCCACTTCCCTTTTCTCTTAATTTCGCTAACTTTGCTTCCCCGTGAAAGGGTTTTAATGGTTTTTGATCGCATCGATGGTTTGGACAAAACTTTGGCTTTTACACTTTTAACATACAGGTCTGCAGCAAAGGAAGGAACAGCAAGAAACATGAAAATGAACAACAATATGGAAATCTTCTTCATAAGACTACCCCCTTATATTTTAGGTTTTACTGAAATTCTATCAAAATGGTTATTTAATTTCACCTTTTCATTTCGGGCCTCAATCATGATTTGCCTCAGGAGAAAAAAAGTGATCATTTGGTTGTCATGGTGAAGACGCCGTCCCAGTTTTCTTCCGGCGGCTCTTCAATGCAGGCATGGCACCTTTCAATAAATATTTCCGATACCCTGTCTTCCTTCAAAAAGGTTTTCAGCTTTGAAAACATCTTGAGGGCCTCTTCAAAATTCCTGTTCAAGTAATGATTGAACGCAACTTCCGAATAGCTGCATATCTTTCTCTTCAATTTAAGGTCTTCTTCAGAGTCATCATTCAAGCCGAGAACAGAATAAATACGGATAGGCTCCACCTTGCCTTTGACCCTCACATTATCGACAACGCGACAGGGAAAACCTTCTTCAAGCTCACCAAAGGTCGATTCTGTAATAAGCACTTCACAACCATAGGATTTTGTAAGCCCTTCAAGACGCGACGTTAAATTAACGTGGTCACCAATAACGGTATAGTCGAGCTTCTTTTCCGAACCGATATTGCCGAGAATAACGTCACCCGTATGAACACCGATACCAACCTTAAGCCGGGGATAACCTTTAGCGGCAAAGTCCTCGTTCACGGCTTCCAGTCCCCGCGTCATCTCAATAGAAGTTCTAACGGCCAGCGTGGCGTGGTTCGATACCTTGATCGGCGCGCCCCAAAAAGCCATGATAGCATCACCGATAAACTTGTCCAGCGTCCCCTGGTTAAGGAATATAATATCCACCATTCCCGAAAGATAGCGGTTAAGTATTTCAACAACTCTTTCTGCAGGAAGGGTTTCAGACATGGTCGTAAAACCTCTTACATCGGAGAAAAGGATACTCAGGTGCTCCTTGCTGCCGACTTCCGCCTTTATAAATTCACTGTTACTGCCCTCAAGTTCCGTTAAGACAGCAGGAGACACATACTGGCCCAGCATCTTTCTTACCTTTCGCTTGTCCCTCCCCTCAGAGAAATAGAGATAGGTAAAAGATCCGAGCCATACGGCAACAACAGAAACAAGGGGAGGAACCATATCGATGACAACATTATTTTCAAAAACCGAAAAAGCAACGGTAACATAAATGACAGCAGCGGCAACAGGGACCAACACCTGGAATATGAGATGCCTGAAGGCAAGGATAAGAAAACCCAGGAGGATGGTGCCAATGTATATAATTAACCTTGTCTGCCCTTTTGGAATGACATGAAGAAAGTCCTCATTAAGAACGTTACTGATCAAGGAAGCATGGAGCATAACCCCCGGCACCCGCATCCCCATGGCGGTTGCTTTCAAATCTTCCACACCAACGGCGCTGGCGCCGATTATGACAATTTTGTTTTCAAAATCTTCAGGGTAAAACATCAGGTTGTCAACTTCACCTTGAAGAAGCTTTGAAGCTGAAGACAGGACGCCACTAATGGAATAGGACTTGAAATTCTTATACATGTTAATAAGGTACTGCCCATCTTCTAAAAGCGGCACTTCCAGATTTCCAAGTAAAATATGACTTTCTTTCCTAATAACTTTTTCAGGTTGAAGGACATCGAGGATAACAGCCATGGACATAACAGGAAATAAATTACCTTGATAATGCCTGAATAATCTCGTCCTTCTATAAACATTATCTCCATCAGGCGTAAATTCTACAACACCTACCCCCTTAGACACTTCATAAAGTTCTCTAATTGGAAGATAAAATTTGTTATATGGCGTTGTCTCAAAAGCAGCCTTATCTATATTTTGGAGAGAAAAGGCCTTTACAAATTTTTCCGGCAGTGGATTATTAAGAAGCGTCTTATTGATTTCATCTTCTTCATCAATCATGATTTGAGCAGCATGGAATACGTTACCAGACTCTGCAGTAGCTTCTATCAAAGAATAATCATCATCACCGACTTCACCTTCATCGGTCAAAGGATCCCGGTATTCTGTGAAAAGAACATCAAAAACAACACTCCTGGCGCCACCATCAAGAAAAAAAGCCAGCAATTCACTGTACACCTGGCGTGGCCAGGGCCAACTGCCTACAAGAGGATTTAAATTCACAAGAGACTGCTCATCTATCATAACCAGCACAATATCATCATGGGCTTTTTTATCAGCCCTGACAATCTCTGTTCTAAGATCAAAACTCTTCCTCTCAAGCCCTTCCAGATAGCCGTACATATAAAGGCCATCGACAATGAGCGCTATAAAAAGGCTGATGCCTATCCCCCAGAGCGCTTTTTTTATATTAATATTGAATATTTTCATGAAATCAGCTTTTTTGACCGGTTTTTATGTGAATATAACCTTAATATCACAGCCGACAGAAGAATAAAAGTAAAAAAGAAGGGTATTGCAGGCATATTGAGTAAAAGCCATGCAAGGCCGATTAAGGGCATGAGCAAAATTCTGACAAGGGATTTTGACCACTCCCTTTCAGAAATAAAATCGGCCATGCCGGGACTCATGCGGTAGTAAAAATCGACAAAGCTGCGGCCCGGACCATTGGTCATGAGGTACTTGTCCCTGAAATCTCTCAGCACCATAACATGCGGTTCATCGTAATATCCGTAGGCTGCCGTTGCAATAAAGCACCCGCCGCCGCTGCCACCGCCGCCGCCCCATCCTATATTAGCTATTGTCACGACTTCATCATTATCAAGAAACTCCATTAAAGGAAGGGCCTGAGCAGAACAGTTTTCACAGGCATGGAAGGCATAGGGAATGCCGTCGGGATAGTCTGCATAGAAAGTTATTGCATATTCAGCGGGAGTGAGCCCTGTTTCTGACAGAACATTAGCCACAAGATATAGAGCAGAATAATTGTGATAACCGCTAATCATTGCAAAACCATTTTGCGCACCCGAATCGAGAGGAATTTCAATTGATGAATAGCCTGCAAGAGTGGGTATAACAATGGTGGCTCCCCAGACAATATTTCTCCCCCGGTAATATTCATCGCCATCAAAGGTAATAGTCAAATTCGGACCTGATGCCGGCACAAAACGGATATAGTTTGTTCCCAGGTAGTCGGGGCTTTTCCCGGTCAAGCTCAGGCTGCTCTGAACACCTGATGTATAGCTTGAATATGTTCTTCGTATTTCCATACTGCCGTAATTCGAGCCTTCGCTATAATTCATGAATAAATTTTTTGCGGCAAAGTCTTTAAAGGCGTCGGATAGTGTGGATGAGTGGGATATAAAAAAAGAATTTGTTGCAACGACGGAACTCGAACCCTGCACTGCCACACTATTGTCCCAGATAGACTTTATGGCCTGTGCCCCGCCCCACTTTTCCGAGAGATACTTGCCCCAGATAACATTTTCATACTCGTGACTGCCGTTGACAAACAGCAGGGATACATTGGGGTTAAGGGTCCACTCACTGCCCGGTCCGATATAATTATGGTAGTCATTTACTCCATCATATACATGGTCTTCCATCCAGGTAGAAGACGTTTCCATCCACCAGCCGTCTTCCCAATAATCAATGGTCAGATGTATGGTATGAAAGAACTCGTGAGCCGCCGTCACTTTCATGGCACCCGGGACCTTACCATCAAGATCATCATTTAGAGGTGCCCAGGTGTAATTGTTGTTAACAACTATATAGGGAACGCCGGGATAATCATCCCAAACATGGGTAAACCCATACCAACCAGAGGCAAGTGTATTATTATACAATATATTAGAATTACTCCCTGTATTAGCAATATAAACATCAACAAGCTTGGTATCAGCTCCCTTTGGAATGGCATAACCCTGAGACGAAATTATTTCAAACCAGGATTTTTCGAAATATTCAGCCCATCGTGCCACATCAGCAGCATCAACAGGCACGGCATTACCCCACTCAATATTGAAGTTTGCCGTTGTTGTCCAGTTATCAAGTAAATGTGTTTCAAGTACAGTTTTCTGAGAAACATTACTACTTATAGCGTTTGTCTTATAGAGAGTCTTCCCCGATAATCTCCCCTTTTTCTTGAAGAGATAGGGTCTCAACGTCTCCTGCGTCTGAGGAGAGAGGGTTTCAAAATCTTTTTTCAACTGCCTGATAATGATAGTCCCGTTCTTGACGGGAACAACAGGACCTGTTCTTTTAAACCTTTCGGGTAACCTGCCCTGGTCAAAAATAGAGAAAGTCTTATAGAGCGCAGCTTCATCCCTGGAAAGCTCCCCCTTTTTCAGGGCGGCATTTACCTTTGCAAGTGCGCTTTCAGGAAGAGACTTGGCAGCATGACCAAAGGAGGGGCGTAAAAAACCCGCAATGACAAGCAACAAGAGTATGAATATTCTGAAATTCACTTACCCCCCTTTTTTCTGAAAAGATAAGGCCTGATCTTTTCCCTCGTATCCTCATCAAGACTGTCAAAATCTCTCTTTAACTGCCTGATCACCAGGGTAGCATCCTTTTGAGGAACAGGGCTTTTGTATTTTTCAGGAAGCTTTTCCCTGTCAAAGATGGCGTAGGTTTTGTATAAAGCCGCTTCATTGCGGTTTATTTCCCGCTTTGACAAACTCCGGCTAATCAACTGGATTGTATTAAGTGAAGCTGTCTGCGCTTTCGTCTCCTCTTTAATATCATTGTTAACATGGCAGGCGCTAACAAAGAAAACCGCAAGAAGCGATAAAAATAAATGTTTCACAATCTTCCATGCCATACAATATCACTCCCGGCTGCAATAGGTTACAGGTTTGGCTTAAGGAATATTCAATCAATTATGCTTAACAATTCCACAAAAGATATTCCCCAGGAATCATAATTTAAGTCCTGCTTATCTCTATTTCATTCGTATATAAATGATAACGCAAGCCTTTGTGTGAAGCAATCTTTCTCTATAGATTAAAAATTATCGGCACAGGCAGGGAATAGGGCAAAGCCTGATACTCATTGAATCTCAACGCTTATATTATAACTCCCGTATCGCCCCGCTGAAAGGGGCCTGTTCGGTGAAGTACTCACCTCCAGATAATAGGTCCCCGTTGAATAGGGCATAAAAACAATGGTCGAAGCAAGTGTCGTTCCATCATTCTCATGATAAACACCGTCGAGCAGAGACTTATTATAGGGAGCCGTATAGTTCCGGTCGGGAATTCCGTTGTCATTTTCATCGAGCAGAGTAAAGCCATCCCGGCCGAAGAGTTTAAGATAAGTATCGCTGCCATTAATGAGGTCTCCTGTAGAAATTCGGTAAGTGAGGCCCTCCAGCGCATCAAATGCCAAATAATCACTATCTGTAATTGCAGGATTATCTCCGGCATATAAAGTATGTACCTCACTGCTGCCGGCCCCTCCTTTCCCGGCGGAAGCAAAGGTGTCATCAGACTCATAAAGATCTGCTGAATAGTTTATTTTTCTTTCTTTAAAGAGAGACTCAAGGGCATTGCGATCGGAAGGCGTTAGAATTTCATTGTACAGCCAGCCGTCCCAGAAAGCTTCCATATTAACAGGAAGGGCTGCATTATGAACAGCAGGGATATAATCCGAGAATGCATCCCAAATTCCATTTAAACCCGATGGTGTCTCCTTCATAACTTTCCACAAAACATTTGCCACGGCCACTTCATTAGATGAATAAACCATCCGGGCTGAAGGTTGAGCAATATCAAATTTGAAAAATGCAGAATCTCTTGTATCGAGATAAAAGGTTGACGGCGTTCCCGAAGCAACCGAAAGAAGAGAAGGATTATTTACGAGCGCCCAATCCTTGACGGCGGAAAGAAAAAAAGTACTCCATCCCTCGGACCAGGCAAGCCGCAAATCGAGATCGTTGCTGGAAAGAAAGTGAACACCACCGGGAGAATCGTCCCGTGAATATTTATAAGCAACAAAATGCCCGTATTCATGCCAGATAACATCATCATCAAATTCTTCATGGTCTCCTGTACTAAAACCGCTCCCTCCCAGGAGATAGACGCCCTCACCATTAATGCACTCAGGATCGGCATCGCTTGCCCTGCAAAAATAGGTGCCGTAAAAACTATTGCCGCTTTGCCAGTAGGCATTAATAAGCGGCGGGCTTGTGCCCGAAAGTGATTTAATGAACTCCCCTCCCACTGTAAGCACGTGAAGGATGTTAAAAAAACCTGACGAGACGGAAGAAACAGGGACGGTCATATCTGTGCTTACTGTGCCGCCGGGACTAACCGTTATATTTGCGCCGGCGGCGCTCTGAAGAAAGGCAGAGAGATTTTTCACCTGCACAGGCGGCACGCCTGCCCCCCCGGTTTGGGAAATAACTCTCACATATATTGAAGTAGCAGCAGAGGGCGTAAAGGACAGGTCGAATTGACCCTGCTTATCCAAATTACCGCCGGCCAGGACAACAGAAGAAGCGGAATCAACGACCTCAACGGCGGCATAGCGAATCGGCTTAAGGAGGTAAGTTCCCGTAAAGCCTCCCCGTCCGTACTCCTTATCTTCATAATGAAGGGAGCCTCTGACGGTGACCAGGGAAGCTGCCGGACTAGCAGGGGTAGCGCTTACCTCCCCTGATAAAGGACTCTCACCATGTGTGTTAACTGCCGAAATCGCATAATAATAGGTCGTGCCGTTATCAAGCGTTGAATGGAGTTGAGGCGAGGAAAGCGAACTAATGACACCATCACAGGAGGCAAAGGACACTCCCGGTGAACGAGACCAGTAGATATTATAGCTTTCCCCGGCTTTAGCGCTCCAGGAAATCGCCACTTGTCCGTCACCTGCCGCTGCATTGACACCGGAAGGAGGCGCCGGGATTGCCAGGGGAGAGGCGCCAAGCTCCATGCTTTCACTGCTTTCCAGGGCGCCATTTTTTGCCGTTACGACAAGATAATAGGTAGTATCATTTTGCAGTTCCCGGATTATCCTGGGTGATTCGTTCCACTCAAAAAGTGTCCCCCCTGCCAGACTGCCGTAATTATCTTTAGTGACACCGGATTGGGCGGCAAGATAAATATTATAACTTTCAGCCCCGGCAACAGGCTCCCAGCTAAGCGAAAGGGAGGAATTAGCGGCAACAACACGCACACCCTGCGGCACGCCTATCCCCCCCCTGTGCGAACTGTCGTCGCCACAACCTGACTGCAGGAAAAGGATAATAAGTAGAAGCGGGGAGACAATACGCTGCATCAGGAGGGGCCCTATCATCTTTTTATAGCCTCTCTTCCTGGATTTCTCTCCCCTTTCTATCTTTCTTTAGTGGAGAAGGGGAGGGGGCTTTTTTCCTGTTTACATTAAATGAGATAGAATCTGACGCAGAAAGCCTTGTTCCTTCCGAAAGAGCAATAAAGGCGGAAGCGCTTACTTTGCCGGGATTTTTTCCCGGCGCCTTCAGGGACAATTGAAAATTCTTTACCTCTCCCTTCTTTACAGGGCCTTTCCAGTTCAACTCTCCTGAAATAAGCGTCACTTTTCCATGCAGAGAGATTATTAGCGACATCTCTTCGGCATCGATATAAGATATGACACTAACGGAGAGGAAAATAATTTCATTATTTTTAGCGCCTTCCTCCTCTGCTGCCTGAAGTATTTCAACATGGAGAGGGGGTGAGGGTTTTTGAAAAGGCAACTTGCCCGAGGAATAGGCAAAGAGAGGAGCAAGAAATAAAATGGCCGCAAAAAGTGAGATAAGTCTTTTCATCGTATCCTATACTGTTAGATTTTCATAAGCAGTCTGTGTAATGTCTGCTCAGAAAATTGCTGTGACCTTACATTTGAGCGCCATTACAGAAAACGGAGAGAAAACTTTTTTCTCTATTCAACTGCCCTATTCAAGGCGGTACAAAAAAAAGGCGGGCCTGAGCCCGCCGGATGTTTTAATCAAATATTATTCCTACCAGCCTACCGGCGTTCCACTCGTATTACCAAAAGCGGAGTAGTAGCGAATATTCTCTACATCACCCGATGGCGAAGTCTGGGTTACATCACCGATGTGTGGAGCAATGCGTGTCGTTTCAACTCCCGGTCCTGCACCAACATCTATCGTCCCCTTGAAACCAAATGTATTTACAATGCCGAAGAAGGTAGTAACATTAGCAAAGGGCAAAACTTCATAGGTAAATGTTCCAACGCCTGAGACGCTATTGGTTATCGTATCGCCTACATGTCCCTTCATGGGCACGACTTTGATCTTGAAGTTGCAGCCAGTAGAGTCAAGAACATAGACACCATCAGCCTGAACCACCAGATGCGTTGTATCATCGAGTTGGGGTGATGTTGAATAATTAATAAAATGCTGCTCTGTAATAACATTACCCTCAAAGTTACAGAGGCTCGATGTATTGGTAAGCACTGTCTTCTTCAACTCATAGGTTGCGCCGCCTGATTCGAGACCATCGAAATGACGCTCATCCCCTGCACCAAATACAAGGTAGGCGCTTATGTTATAGAAGGCGCCTGCCCCCTTGGTTTGCGTCACTGTACTTCCACAGGCAATAGTGTTGAACCAGCACTCGTTATCGAGGTAGCCGAATCCGGGGCCGCTGATCGTTTCGCCTCCGGTGATAACATCTTCGTCATAGGTGCAGTAACCCGTATCATCGCAGGTATCTCTGCCTATGCGGAGCATACCACCCCAGGTACCAAACCAGACGTTGGTCTGATAATTGGACCAGTAGACAGACTCAGCCCCAAGGTCGATCTGACCATTGCTGTTTATATCATCCCACATGGCTATCTGGTAAGAACCCTGGAGTTCAGGTAAAGTAACACCGCCAATGCCATCGAAGTCTCGATCGAAGAAGTAGCCTATTTGCGGCGTCAACGTATAACTGTTATCAGCGCTAAAGGAAGTTGTCATATTATTCAACACATGTATACGCCATGGAGGAGTAGAGGACTCATCATAGAAGGCGCCCACGAGAGCCACCTTGTAATTACCCGTATCA
>JAOUBX010000080.1 GCA_029860075.1 Deltaproteobacteria bacterium
TGGAAAGCCTCAAAAATGCAGGCGAAGGAAAATCAACACACCTCACTCTCCCTGAAAGAGTAAATAACATGCCCCTTCCGGATATTGAGATTATTGACATGAAAAAAAATAAAAAGGACTGGATCTCCCCCCGATTAAAATCTCTCATTAAGGAGAACCTTGAAAAGGGAGAACAGACACTCCTTTTTTTGAACAGGCGGGGCTTTTCGCCTTTTGTTCTTTGCTTCGACTGCGGACAGGACTTTAAGTGCCCCAACTGCGCTGTTTCTCTCACATGGCATCAATCGAAAAATGAATTGATTTGCCATTACTGTGACTACACCCATTCATCATTGCCTGCCTGTCCTTCATGCAATGGCCTCAATGTGAAGGGGGTAGGCATGGGGACAGAGCAGATAGAAGAAAGTCTGGCTCAACTTTTTCAAGGTGCAAAAATAGCCCGTATGGATAGGGATACGATTAAGGGAAAGGGGGAACTCGACAAGCTGCTCCACAATTTCGGGAAAGGGAAATATGATATTCTGGTAGGAACACAGATGATTGCAAAGGGGCACCATTTTCCCGGTGTTACTCTTGTGGGTGTCATCCTTGCCGACCTTTCACTAAACATTCCCGACTTCAGAGCAGCGGAAAGAACCTATCAACTCCTTACCCAGGTGGCAGGGAGAGCAGGACGGGGAGAGAAAAAAGGGAAGGTCCTCATTCAAACATTTAATCCCGGCCATTATTCCATTCTTCATGGCGGGGAGAAAGATAGTGAAACCTTTTATGACATGGAAACGTCTATAAGAAAGGCGCTCTCTTATCCCCCCTATGCGAGGCTTGTTAATTTCAAAATATGGGGAAGCGACGCGGAAAAGGTTGAAAAAGGGGCTATTCGACTAAAAGCAATTTCGGAAAAGATACTGAAAAAAACGGGTCTTTCCCAGGTTGATATTCTGGGGCCCGCTCCGGCGCCGCTTTCGAAACTAAAGGGAAAGTCGAGGTGGCAAATGCTGGCAAGAAGCACCAGCCCGGCGCCTATCCATCAATTTTCCAGAATATTAATGAAGAGAGTAAAAGAGGAAGGGAAGTACTTCGGAAGATTAAAGGTCATAGCTGACTTTGATCCCTACAACATGATGTAATATTTCTTTATCCTTGACAGACAGGCCTTTACTGATTGAAAAAAGCTGTTAAAATCTATATAATAAGCAGTTCTGAAAATGATCGTCAAAGCGCACTTTTCCATTGCGCCGGTCTACTCCATAAAGGAAGCTCTTATGGCAATACTTGAAATTCTTGAATACCCTAACCCGGGACTTAAGAAAGTATCGGAACCAGTCGAAGAAGTCGATCTGGAGATAAAGACCCTTATCAGCGATATGTTTGAAACCATGTACAATGCGCCTGGCATTGGCCTCGCGGCCCCCCAGGTGGGCGTTCTCAAACGTGTTATCGTTGTAGATATTGAATACAGAGAGGGAGAAGGAAATCCCGTTGCGCTTATTAATCCCGAAATAATTGAATCTTCAGGAGAAACGACCTTTGAAGAGGGCTGCCTTAGTGTGCCTGAATTTACTGCCCAGGTGGAAAGATTTGAAAAGGTTACCGTAACCGGTCTCAACGAAAGGGGAGAAGAAATTGAACTTCAATGTGACGGCCTGCTGGCTATCGCCTTTCAGCATGAGATTGATCACTTAAACGGCATTCTTTTTGTTGACAGGATTGGAAATGTCAAAAGGGACATATTCAAGCGCAAATTCAAAAAACTGATCAGGAAAGAAAAGGCGCCCCTTTAATGTCTCTAAAAGGCTTAAAAGCCATCTTCATGGGAACACCGGCTTTTTCCATTCCGGCCCTGAAGGCGCTCATCAATTCAGAGTGTGACATTCTCGCAGTCGTTACACAGCCGGACAGACCGGTGGGGAGAGGAAGAAAAATCTCTTTTAATCCCATCAAGGAACTGGCGCTGGAAAATAATCTTAAAACCTTTCAGCCACTTAAAGTAAGCGATGGGGATTTTATTGAAGAAATGAGAGAGATGAAGGCCGATATCTTTGTCGTTGTTGCCTTCGGCCAGATCCTCCCCAAGGCATTAATAGATATTCCTCCCATGGGCGCCATTAATATTCACGCTTCCCTTTTACCGGCCTACAGAGGAGCAGCCCCCATCAACTGGGCCATTGTCAAGGGGGAAAAGGCTACAGGCGTTACAACCATGCTCATCGACGAGGGGCTCGACAGTGGAGACATGCTTTTGAAAAGCGAAATCATCGTAGGCAATGATGACGCCGCCACCCTTTATGATAAACTTGCTAAAGAGGGAGCCAGGCTTTTAATAAAAACAATAGAAGGTCTTAAAAACAAATCCATTAAGAGGGAAAAACAGGATGATGCCCTTGCAAGCTATGCCCCCATGCTTAAAAAGGAAGATGGCCTCATCGACTGGAATGCTGATGCAGAGGTCATTATCAATAAGGTAAGGGGCTTGCTCCCCTGGCCAACGGCACATACGGCGATTAACGGAAGAAGCCTGAAGATCTTCAAGGCACGGAAAAAAGATGGCAGGGGAAAAGCGGGAACAGTAATCATTGTGACAAAAGATCATTTTGAAGTTGCAGCAGGTTCCGGTTCCGTTGAAATAACAGAACTGCAACTGGAAGGAAAAAAACGGATGAGCAGCGGCGATTTTCTAAGAGGTGTTCAAATCAGGGTGGGAGACAAACTCGGGCAATGAAGCATGCAGCGGCAGGACACAGACATGGTCACGCTGATCATGATTCGAACGAAAAAAAGCACCTGGGAACGGAGTGGGCCAATGAAGACCTGAGCATTCACGAGGCAGAACTCGATGAAAGTGCAGGCCTTTTCTTTCGTTTCACTACAGGAGCGCTTTTTCTCCTGTCAGCCATTCTCTTCTTTGTCCTTTACCTCATTGCACCTCGACTCTCGGAAATTCACCACCGAACACCGGAGTTCCTGACCTATGCAAGCGCAATCTTTATAATCTTTGCATCTCTCGGCCTCTTTCTTACCTACATAACCGTTACCACAGGAAAGCGCCTTTTACCGGATTTCCTCACCAAAGGAGGCAAGGACAAAACACTTATAATTCTCATTACTCCCCTGGCAGTAAAACTGGGTGGCTTTTTTGGTGTCTCACGGGACCGTATTGCCAGTTCCTTTATCAAGGTAAACAATGCCCTCGTCATGGCCGCCGGAAAGAGAGGCAAAAACAACAGCGTTCTCATTCTTCTGCCCCGCTGTATCCAACATTCAAAATGCAAACAAAAGGTAGAGATAGATATTACTAACTGCAAGGACTGCGGCCTTTGCGACATTGCAGACATTATAAGAATATGCGAAGAAAATAAAATCGAATCCTTTGTAGCAACGGGAGGCAACCTGGCGAGAGCGCTCATCAAGGAGAAACGACCGTCAGGCGTTATAGGTGTTGCCTGCGAAAGAGAACTGCTCAGCGGCATTCATGACACGTCGGGCCTGCCTGTTATCGGCATACCCAATAGCCGGCCCGAGGGCCCCTGTATCGACACCAGGGTAGATCTGGAAAAGCTCGACAAAGCGGTCAAGTCTTTCCTCAAATAATAAAACAAGTTCCCCTCAAGGAGAATCATGAAAAAAATTAAAATAGCGCCTTCCATTCTATCTGCCGATTTCACAAGACTCGGCGAAGAGGTTAAAGCCGTCGAAGAGGCAGGCGCAGACTACATACATGTAGACATCATGGATGGCCACTTCGTACCCAATATTACCATTGGCCCCCTGATCGTTGCTGCCCTTAAAAAAGTAACAAAACTTCCCCTTGATGTTCATCTGATGATTGAAAAACCTGAATTCTACATACCCGAATTCGGTAAAGCGGGCAGTGACATTATTACCGTTCATGCCGAGGCCTCGGTTCATCTCAACAGGGCCATAGCCATGATAAAGGAAACAGGGGCAAAGGCGGGAGTTTCACTCAATCCATCGACGCCGCTTACAGCCATTGACTGTCTTCTGGAAGATATTGACCTTGCTCTCGTCATGAGTGTCAATCCGGGATTCGGAGGACAATCCTTTATAGAATCATCACTGAAAAAAGTGGCTTCACTAAGGAAAGAACTGGACAAGCGCGGCCTCGACAAGGTAGCGCTGGAAGTGGACGGTGGTATCAAGATTGAAAATATCAGAAGTGTAAGGGAAGCAGGAGCGGATGTCTTTGTTGCCGGTTCAGCTATCTTCGGCAAAGGTAATTACAATGACATTATCACTGAAATGAAAAGAATTGCGGCTTAATTACCCTTGCTTCCTTCTTTCACATAGTTTGCAATAGCCATTTTAAGCTCCAGAGGAATTTTCGAAAATTTTATTCCCATGCCAGGCATAATATGGGACGGCAGGGCTGAGCTATCCTCTATTATCCTCACGACATCACCTTCAGCCTCATAAACGGTTTCCGACTTTGGAAGTTTAAACCTGAGCACCAGCCCTGAACCCACATCCAGCGGTTTAGTACAGACGATAAACATTCCTCCTTCACTGATGTCATGCATTGCGGAAGTATGCTCTTCACCATCGGTAAGGAAGGTTACATCCGTATTGATGGGCGCTCTTACATGCTCCCTGACCAGCACATGAAGAAAGTTTTTTACCTTACCGAGAAGTTCCATCCTGTTAATAGGTTTAGTTACAAATTCGTCACAACCCGCAAGAAGACATTTGGCCTTTTCATCCTCTTCACCGGCTTTTGTCACCATGATGATGGGCGTCTGTTTAAGTTCGGGATCAGACTTGACGAGTTTACAACACTCATCACCATTCATTTCAGGCATATAGAGATCCAACAAAATGAGGTCAGGGCGCTCCGCTTTAATAATTTTAAGGGCTTCATGACCGTCATTTGCCGTTAAAATGCTGCAATTCGTTCTTTTCAAGAAAGATTTTTGCAGTTCTATAAAGAATTTGACGTCATCAACGATGAGTATTTTTTTTGTTTGCATATAAACCCGGTCCTTTAAGAATGGTCTAAATTCTACTCGGTAGAAAAGGAATTGTCAATTGGACTTATGGAAAGCTTTAAAAAGGTACGCATAGAAAATCAGGGGAGAAAAACACTTTTCTTTTTTCCTGATTTATCCATCAATAATATTTGTATGTTCCGGCAGAGTCTCATCGGTAATGAGTCTCCACATGAGTTCAGCCACAAGCCGGGACACGATTACCGTATGCGAGTTTCCCATTTTTACCTGGGCAAGCTTCATGTTCCTTTCAACAATCATATTCCCCGTAAGATTAAAGATAATATCTATATTATCACCCATATCAATGATCTCATTTTCATCGCAACAAATGGGAATACCTTTATCCTTTGCATAATCAAGGCCGGGAGACGTATCATTTTTTTCTAAAACAGCCACAATAGAAATACCACTATTTTCGAACTTCTTGAGTTTTCTTATAAATGTGCTCCCTACTCTGCCCAGCCCGACAATTGCAATCCTTACCTGTCCTTCCATTTTTTACCTCCATTTACTCTGCTGTAGCTCTCTCTATTGACATATAAACAACATTAAGGAGCTTATCTATTTCATCCGCTGTTATAGATAAAGGCGGCATAAGAACAACCACATTCCCAAGGGGCCTGATAATAACACCCGATTTTCTCGCTTCCATAATAACCCGGTGCCCCATTTTCATCTCAAAGGGATAAGGTTTTTTACTCTCCTTATCTTCAACAAGTTCAATGCCAACCATGAAACCCTTTTGTCTTACATCACCGACATGGTGTAAAGAATGAAACCTTTTTAAACCGGCTGCCAGGTAACTTACCTTATCCTGCATATTTTTAATGGTCTCTTCCTGCTCGAAAAGATCAATATTCGCAATAGCAGCAGCACAGGCAAGAGGATTTCCCGTATAGGTATGACCATGAAAAAAAGTTTTAAGTTCCCCGTACTCACCTTTAAAAGCATTGTAGATCTCCTCCGTCGTAACGGTAGCGGCAAGGGGAAGATAGCCGCCGGTAATCCCCTTGGCAACAGCCATTATATCGGGACGGACCTCTTCATGAACTGAAGCAAACATTCTGCCTGTTCTGCCAAAACCCGTTGCTACTTCATCCAGAATAAGATGAATATCGAAACGGTCGCAAAGCTCCCTCAAGCCCTTCAGGTAACCTTCAGGATGAACGATCATGCCTGCCGCCCCCTGAACCAAAGGTTCAACAAGCATAGCGGCAACATTTTCATGCTCTTTCTTCATCAGCTTTTCAACGTCACCGAGACAGGCAATTTTGCAGGAGGGATAACTCAGTCCCTTTTCACAGCGATAACAAAAAGGTGTCATTACTCTATGAGCATCAAAAAGGAGCGGCCTGAATATGTCATGAAAAAGTTCCATCCCTCCTACACTGACGGAACCGATAGTATCACCATGATAAGCTTCTTTAAGGGCTATGAATCGGGTCTTTGATTTCTGGCCCTTTAGCTGTCGGTACTGAAAAGCCATTTTCAGAGCAATTTCGACGGCCGTTGAACCACTGTCGGAATAAAAAACTCTTGACAGGCCTTCCGGTGATATTTGAAGGAGTTTTTCAGCAAGTTCGACAGCGGGAATATTGGAAAGTCCAAGCAAGGTAGAGTGGGCTATTTTATGGAGCTGGCTTTTTACCGCCTCATCGAGCTTCCCCTTCCTGTGTCCGTGGACGGTAACCCACAGCGATGACACTCCGTCAAGATAACGGTTTCCATCGACATCAATGAGATAGCTTCCTTCACCGGAGGCTATAACAAGAGGCTCTTCTTCTTCCCATTCCTTCATTTGGGTAAAAGGATGCCATATATGCTTTCTATCCAGTTGCTGCAATCTTTTTTTGTCACTCGTCATTTTTGAAACCCTTTGCGGGAAAGATCTTTCCCGGATTCAGTATATTTGAAGGATCGAAGACCTTTTTGATTCCTTCCATCAACGCTATCTCTCGTTGAGAGAGTTCCATTGCTATGTAGGGCTGCTTGCTGATTCCCACGCCATGCTCTCCTGAAATAGTGCCATTCAGTTGGAGCGCCGTTTTAAAGACCTCCTTCACAGCCTCTTCCCCCCGCTTCTCTTCCTCTCTATTCCCCTTGTTTATCATTATATTGACATGAATATTCCCGTCTCCGGCATGACCGAAGTTTGCCATAACAACATTATGCTTATGGGCAATCTTCTCCAGACGTTCAATAAGTTCCGGCACCTTGTTTCTGGGAACAGCAATGTCTTCATTAATCTTTTTCGTTGCTAATTTATATAGCGATGGTGAAATAGCCCTTCTCGTTGCCCAGAGCTGTTCAGACTCCTTTTTTTCACTGCTCTTCTTTATCCTGACGGCTCCCTGCTCCTTGCAAAGCCCCTCAATAACAAGAGAATCCTCCGCAATAACCGTTCCGGAACCATCTGCTTCAATGAGGAGAATGGCTTTCACCTCCCCGGAAGGAGGGTCGTTAAGGTCTCCTCTGACACATTTCAGGGTAGAATTGTCTATAAATTCAAGCACCGAAGGAATCACCCCGGAAGCCATAATGGCGCTTACTGCCCTGCCCGCTTCAAGGGCGCCCGGAAATTCAGCGAGCAGTGTCACCTTTCCCTTCGGTTTGGGAATGAGTTTGAGCAGTATTTTAGTTACAATACCAAGGGTCCCCTCGGAGCCGACCATAAGCCTTGTCAGATCATAACCGACAACACCCTTGGCCGCCTTCGTTCCCGCAGCGATGATCTCTCCCGTAGGAAGCACCACTTCCAGGCCCATCACGTAATCACGGGTAACACCGTACTTGACCGCCCTCGGCCCCCCTGAACCCATTGCCACGTTACCACCCAATGTACAAAATTTTAAACTCGAAGGATCGGGTGGATAAAAAAGGTCAAGCGCCTCCACTTCTTTTTGCAAATGTCCTGTTACAACACCCGGCTCGACAAGGGCCGTCATATTTTCCCTGTCTATTTCCAATATTTTATTAAGCCTCTTGAGAGACATGACAAGGCCACCCTGCACAGGGAGCGCACCTCCCACAAAACCTGACCCCGCCCCTCTCGGCACAACGGAAAACCCGTCAGCCGTTGCAAGCTTCATAATTTCCGATATTTCCTCAACCGTTCCCGGAAAAACAACGGCCTCGGGAAGAAATTCCTGCCCTGTTGCATCGTAGGAATAACAGATAAGCTCTTCCTCTTCAGTGGTAAGATGCTTATGGCCTGTTATTTTCATTAATTTATCAATTACTTGCTTGTCCAATGGTCATCCTGAAAAAACTGAAATTACAAACCTTTAATGAATAATACTAAAGACATCTGAGGGGAGATTATACAACACGAAGGGATCTTATATAAATCTAAGCTTCAACAACAACCGTATCAGCCATAACATCTCCCACCCTCATGCCTTGCTCCGCTTCACATACAAAGTAGCACTCAAAGAGAAGGATGGGAATGCCTACAACAACAAAGAGAAACCAACCAAGAAAAGGAATAATAAAAAAGAAGTAGGCAATGGCAAAGGGAATATTTCTGATGAGTGATTCTTTAAAAGATATGGGCGTTAAAGTGGCCCTGTGAACAACTTTCAGGCCGATGAGCCTCTTTCCCGGGCTTTGCCCCTCCTTAAACCCGTCAGCAATGAAGATATAAAGAAGACCTGCCAGCGGACCGACAGGAGGGATAACAAGCGCCATGGCCCAGGCGATGAGTATATCGATAAACCGGGCTATGTAACGATTAAGAATAAAAGAATTCCTGTTAATCATCCTTTCCCTCACTTTTCGTAAAGGTAATAAATGCCATGGCAGGTCTTTTGGATGAGTCTTTCATCGCAAAATGGATCCCTTCAAAATCCCAGCCTTCGGCCGTCCATTCATTGAGTACTTCTTCAATGTCCTCATCGGTGACCGTTGCCAGTTCAACTACCTTGTACGTGATCATCCTTCTATCGGTTTAGCACTCTTGCTGCATCCTTGGCAAAATAGGTTAGAATTAGATCGGCCCCGGCCCGCTTGATACTGAGCAAGGTTTCCATCATCACCTTTTCCCCGTCAATCCAGCCCATTTTCTCAGCGGCCTTCGTCATGGCATATTCACCACTTACATTGTAGGCAGCAATGGGATGATCAAATTCATCTTTGATACGCCTGATGATATCGAGATAAGGAAGGGCAGGTTTTACCATAATAATATCGGCGCCTTCTTCAATGTCGAGTTCAACCTCTCTTAGTGCTTCATTAGTATTGGCAGGGTCCATCTGGTAAGAGCGCCTGTCGCCAAATTGAGGCGTCGACTCGGCAGCCTCCCTGAAAGGCCCGTAAAATGCCGATGAATACTTGGCTGCATAGGACATGATGGGAATATTGTCATAACCGTTCTCATCGAGGGCTTCCCTGATGGCCGCCACACGGCCATCCATCATATCCGATGGCGCAACCATATCGGCCCCGGCCTTGGCATGAGAGACAGCTTCTCTTGCCAGCAGATCGACAGTCTGATCATTATCGACATCACCCTTTTCAATAAAGCCGCAATGACCATGGGAGGTAAACTCACAAAGGCATACATCGGTAATAACGGTAAGGTCTGGCACCTTGTTTTTAATTTCCCTGATGGCCTGCTGAACGATTCCTTTATCAGAATAAGCATCGGTTCCAAGCTCGTCCTTATGCTCTGGAATGCCGAAGAGAATAACAGCGGGAATACCGAGGTCATAAATTTCTTTGGCCTCTTTTGCAAGATGATCAAGGGAAAGCTGAAATTGCCCCGGCATTGATGAAATTTCATTCTTTTTGTTCTTACCGAAGGTCACAAAAAGAGGCAGAATGAGATCATCTGCAGCAAGAGAAGTCTCCCTCACCATGCGCCTTAAGTTCTCATTTTTCCTCAGTCTTCTTGGCCTGTATTCTGGAAAGTACATCTAAAACTCCTTAATTGTGCAAATATTATTTAGAATGCTAGAAGTATAACTAAAAGCCCCGAAAGGGTGCAAGGGAAAAGGTTTTAAAGGGGAGGGATAAGGACAGTTCAGCAGGGAAGAAAAAATGATGATTATTTCGCAAAGCCACCAAGAGCACTGAGTCTCCCCCTGTTCCGGGCTAATTAATCATCAAATTTCTTCGCAATCGCTTCACCATGAGGATTAGCCGTCATTTTTATATTAAGAAATCAAATCATTGAAATCTCTACTTATTCTTGCCTTTACCCTTGCCCTTATTCCGCTTCCCGCCTTTTTTGACCTTCCCTTTGCCTTTCGATCCTCCCGCCATGTTTTTGGCCTCATTTTTTAACTCATGAAAGGCTCTGGAACCCGGCTTTATGCCGAGTCTTTTCGCCATAACTCCCCAACCCTGCCCCCTGTTGGCTTTGTACTGCGTAACCACGAAATCAAAAGGTTTGCCCGAGAGAACAGATAAGCGAACGGCCATATAGATGTCACCGGGAGCAAATTTGTCCCTGTCAAGGAGGAGCCTTAGACTGGCTTCATGGACTTTGCCCAGAGTACTCATGCTTTTAATAAAGGTGTTAATATCGCTTTTTGCCTTATCGTTTATCTTATCCAGCATGGAATCGAGGGTCTTGTCCCCCGTCTTGGGCAAAAAAAGCGGAAAAAGATCAACGGCAAAGACGTTCTGACTAAAGAAAAAACTTACCAAAAATATGAGCAACCATCTTTTTTGCATAACATCCCCCTCTTTAACGTTTTTTAACTATTCCTCGAAACTAAGTTCCGTTGCATCGACGGAAAGAATTTCCCTGCCGAAAAGGAGCGTGGGAATACCTAAATCCTTTCCGTAAAGATATTGAAGTTCCTTCCTCACCTCGGCAGCCATCTCAGAGGTAAGATGAATTCCCATGCAATGTCTGCCGTCAGCTTCAAATTCCTCCATTTTTTTTTTAATATCTTTAACAAGTGACATTATTCAATCCTTTACTTAAGTCCAAGTACATCCTGCATGTCATAAATCCCCGGCGCTTTCCCGACAAGCCAAAGCGCGCCTTTAACGGCACCGCTTGCAAAAGTATCCCTGCTTGTTGCCCTGTGGGTTATTTCCAGCCTTTCACCGGTACCATAAAAGTATACCGTATGATCACCCACTACGTCACCCCCTCTAAGCGTCTGAACTCCAATTTCTTCTTTGCTTCTCGCTCCTATCATACCGTGACGTTCAAAAACGCCTACTTCCGACAAGCTTCTTCCCACCGACTCTGCCGCTACTTCAGCCAGCTTCATAGCCGTCCCGCTGGGCGCATCTTTTTTAAGCTTGTGATGAGTCTCAACCATCTCCATATCGAAGTCACTGCCGAGAGCCCGTGCAGCCTCCGCCACAAGTTTCAGCATAAGGTTGACCCCCATACTCATATTAGGTGCGATAATGCAGGGAATATTAGCAGCATTTTTTTTCACTTCTTCCATTTCGGAAGCTGTAAAACCTGTACTTCCGATAACAGCCGCCTTTTTATGCTTGCTCACAGCAACCAGATTCTCTATGGTTACGTCGGGAAAGGTAAAGTCTATGATGACATCAGCCTCTTTCATTACAGCATTGATATCAGAGGATATTTCTACCCCTAAATTACCAACACCGGCAACCTCGCCTGCATCCTTGCCCAATGCATAATGTTCATCATGCTCGATAGCACCTACAAGTTCTATCCCTTCCGTATCACCGATTACACTTATTATCCTGGCGCCCATCCTGCCCGCCGCACCAGTTACAGCAGCTTTTACCATGCTAAATTACTCCTTACACAGGTTATTTTATGTATGCGCTATTTTGAAGAAAAGAGGGGATGATGTCAAGGGAAAGAAGGAAGGGAAGAAAGACTTTCAACAAACCTATATGACAACAAAAAAAGAGGGCCCGGCTCATTTGAACCAGACCCTCTTTATCATGGCTTTTTGAAAAAGGGGAGGCGCCGTCAGCAAGATTTACGGGGCTGTAATAAAAGCGAATGACTCCATTAATCTAATGGCGCCAGGCCGCACTGTCTTTCCTGCGCCTGAATATTGTCTTCTTTTCTTTCCCTCCCAACGTTATCTGTCCATTCTCTCCTATGTCATTTGTCAACCGCTTTGCCCTGAATAGTTGCTAATGGCCCATTCTTGGCCAGAGTTGCTTCAATTTGGGCCATACGAAGCTTCATCATTTCCATCTCAGCAAGCCTGTCTTCCATGGTAACATTTTTAGCCTTAAGTGATACGTTCTCTGCCTTCAGGCGCTCTATCTCCTTTTGCTGTGCTTTGATCGCTTCGACAATTGCAGGCATGAGGCGTGCGTAATCGACGGCCTTGTACCCGTCTTTCCCTGTATATACCAGTTCAGGATAAACTGCTTCCACTTCCTGGGCAATAAAACCGATCTGCTGTTTATCATCAAACTTTTTATGAGGAAATTCTTTTACATTCCAGTTATAGCTGACACCGCGAAGTTTAACTATCTGCGCAAGAGCGTCATCCAGTTTACGCACATTTTTCTTGTAACGAATATCAGAGGTTAAAGGAATCGTGTTTGCCCTTACCTCACCGCTGGCATTGATGTCACCAGCGACATCAAGATTATAAGCAGGAGCCTCAACGCCTACCCCCACATTTCCGGCAAAATAGCTTCCCGTTGCAGCATCGGCCTGGTAAAGCGCCCATTTATTGGTCACAGTTCCACCCGGCACGGGGGTGCCAATATAAATACCGTAACTGTTATCTATCTGACCACCTCCATGGTCAGCATCGACCTTCAGGCCATAGGCATTTTGCACGACCGAAACCGGCGAAGCGGTTGCACCGGCACCGTATTTGATGTTGATGCCAACCTGAGTCTCCAGGATTTCATTTCCCAGCTTACCATCTGCAACGACATTCGTATCGATGCCGCTTACATGGTTGCTGGTCAAGGTCCATTTGGATGCATCCGGCGCAACCTCTACAGATAATCCACGCTGATAGTCTACACCCAGATCTTCAGCAACGGTCGTACCCATGATAGAAACCTGATAGCCGTCCTTCGGAGTTGCCAGCCCGATGGCTATGTTACCGCTTGTATAGGAGGCAAATGTTCCACCGTCTATGAAGGCGCCGTTGGAAGGAAGGTTAGTCAGGCCCGCGCCATCGCCGACAAAGGCCGTTGCCTTAACCGTTCCGGCAACATCCAGCTTCTCTGTTGGAGCAGACGTCCCTATACCAACATTTCCACTTGTGTAGAAAGCGAAAGTTCCGCCCTCTGAGAACACAGAACCTGTCGGCAGACCAGTCAGACCCGAACCATCTCCGATAAATGCCGTGGCTTTTACCGTACCGGCCACATCCAGCTTTTCCGACGGAGCCATAGTCCCGATACCGACATCACCATTCAGGTAGACTTCATCGGCGGCAAAGTCACCACCGATGAGGGGGGTGGAGGTAGAGGTATTTTCTATGTAAAGCTTGTTGGATTTTATTTCGTTATAACCGGCCAGGTAACCAAGAAAAACATTCCCTGTACCGGAAATATTATTATAACCGGCGGAATGGCCGTATGCCGTATTGTTGGAACCTTTAGTATTATAAAGGCTATTTACACCGGTTGCGGTATTATTATTTCCACTGTCATTGGAGCGAAGAGCGTAATAACCACTGGCTGTATTTTCGTTCCCGCTTTTATTTACACTTATAGCGTTCTTACCAATGGCCGTATTATTATTTCCGTCTATATTATGCGCAAGAGCGCTACTCCCGTTAGCAGTATTGTTATTACCAATGGTATTGTTAAATAAAGCGCTCGCTCCGGTAGCCGTATTATTGCTACCGGTCGTATTGTAAACCAGTGCAATAAGCCCATTTGCCGTATTGCCGCCTCCCGTGGTATTTGAGCGCAAGGCGCCGCTACCAGTTGCCGTATTATAATTTCCTATAGTATTATCTCTTAAAGCGTCAATTCCGACAGCAGTATTATCAGTGCCCGATGTAGTTGCATACAAGGCCAGCCTCCCTACGGCGGTATTCTTCATTCCATCTGACTGAAGACTCGCCCCTGCACCCGCACCGATTAAAGTGGAATAATTAGCAGGATCAAAATTGATCAAACCCGCTACCTGGAGCTTATGGTTGGGGGTTGTCGTACCAATACCAACCCTGTTATTGACCACATCGATGTAAAGCGTCCCCGAATCAAAATCCTGATCAGCAGTGCCATTTTTAAGGGCAACATCAGAGGGAAGAGAAGCAGATGAAATACTTGTCAATCCCGAACCGTCACCCACAAAGGCAGCAGCAGTTACGTTACCCGTCGCAGTCACATTACCAACCACGTCCAGCGCTTCCGTTGGACTCGTCGTCCCGATGCCTATCTTGCCGTCTACCTGTGTCAACTGCGTCCCTTCAAAAACCGGCTGTTCAGTCGTCGTACCTGTTCCCGATAAAGCAGTGAATGTGACCGAATCGCCACCCATATACGCTATAGTTATGTTGGCAGTCCCGGTAGTAGAACCGCTCGAGCGACGCAGTTGAAGGAACACCTGGTATGATTGCACCCGTACCTGAAGACTAAAGTCGTTACCGCTATAGGCACCTGTGCTGACAATGGGCAGTACCTCACGCCACTGGCCTCCTTCCTGGTTGTACTGTGTAGCTATCAGATACTGCTTCGAAACGGAGAAACCACCGGAGATAACCACATTGACTTTTAGATTTTGCCCGGCGGAAGGCTTATGAACCTTACCAATCTCTACATACTCATCGATGACTGTCGGTAATGTCCGCGTCTCATTATATACCTGTTCATTCCAGTGAGTTAGGCAGTCGCCATTTAGACAAATTGCATCAGCAGTCACATCACCCGTCGCAGTCACATTACCAACCACGTCCAGCGCCTCCGTCGGACTCGTCGTCCCGATGCCTATCTTGCCGTCTACCTGTGTCAACTGCGTCCCTTCAAAAACCGGCTGTTCAGTCGTTGTACCTGTTCCCGATAAAGCAGTGAATGTGACCGAACCGTCACCCATATACGCTATAGTTATGTTGGCAGTCCCGGTAGTAGAACCGCTCGAGCGACGCAGTTGAAGGAACACCTGGTATGAGTGCACCCGTACCTGAAGACTAAAGTCGTTACCGCTATAGGCACCTGTGCTGACAATGGGCAGGACCTCACGCCACTGGCCTCCTGTCTGGTGGTACTGTGTAGGTATCAGATACTGCTTCGAAACGGAGAAACCACCGGAGATAACCACATTGACTTTTAGATTTTGCCCGGCGGAAGGCTTATGAACTCTACCAATTTCTACATACTCATCGACGACTGTCGGCAATGTCCGCGTCTCATTATATACTTGTTCATTCCAGTGAGTTAGGCAGTCGCCATTTAGACAAATTGCATCAGCAGTCACATTACCCGTTGCGGTCACATTACCAACCACGTCCAGCGCCTCCGTCGGACTCGTCGTCCCGATGCCTAGCTTGCCGTCTACCTGTGTCAACTGCGTCCCTTCAAAAACCGGCTGTTCAGTCGTCGTACCTGTTCCCGATAAAGCAGTGAATGTGACCGAATCGCCACCCATAGACTCTATAGTTATGTTGGCAGTCCCGGCAGCCGAACCGCTCGAGCGACGCAGTTGAAGGAACACCTGGTATGATTGCACCTGTACCTGAAGACTAAAGTCGTTACCGCTATAGGCACCTGTGCTGACAATGGGCAGTACTTCACGCCACTGGCCTCCTTCCTGGTTGTACTGTGTAGCTATCAGATACTGCTTCGAAACGGAGAAACCACCGGAGATAGCCACATTGACTTTTAGATTTTGCCCGACGGAAGGCTTATGAAATCTCCCGATCTCTACATACTCATCGACAACTGTAGGCAATGTCCGCGTCTCATTATATATCTTTGTGCCCGTATCGTCAGTCCCGCAAACAATATTTCCACTGGCATCCGTATCCAGGCTGTCACAATCGGAAATACTGGTTTTGATATTTCCGTTAACGATTAAATCCCCCGCTGCATAGGCCTGTGCATAGACCATCAGCATCACCACCGTGTATATTAATATAAGCTTCTTCATGACTCCTCCTTCATATTAAGCCTTTAATTTCATATTCATTTGAATAATTAGAAAAGTTGTCGCCATTAAGGCGAGGTTTCAATATTTTCGGTCGTTACAGTCCCATCACTCAGCGTCATATTGCCAATAATCGTAGTAATGCCTGAAATGGTATCAAAGTTACAACCATAACCACCCTCCAGGGTCACACTGATGTTTCTGTTGAAGTTAACGCTTTCAGTTATATTCACCACCCGGGTTTGAATGATATCTCCATCAACCGCCCCATCATATGCCGCCTGCACAGAAGTATAAGCAGTCGAAGGTGAACCGGCAATTCTTACAGTCTCTGTTATACACTGGAATAATGCCGTTACCTTACAATCTCTCGTAATCGGTGCGGTCTCATAGGTATCTCCTGTATCATAGTAAATATTGCAGCCCTCCCCCATAACAGAGTCGATAATATGGCTCGCATCAGGAATTACATCAAAGCTTACCACAAAACCAGAGTTCACAATATCGGGCGTCCCCGGTGATATTGACCCACCCGTACCCCACACATAGGTCACGGAATAGTTCTCCAATACCGGATTCCAGGCATTGATAGCGCCAAAGGGATAGAGGTCCTGACCGTAGGCCGCATCCAGTATGCCGTCACTTCCAGACACATCCTGACCGGCACCGGAATAATTATCCACTCCGCTGTAGTTGGACCAGTAGTTTCCTCCATCAGGATAGCCATTATGCCACTGAGCCGACGCATTGCTTACCTGGCTGCTATTATCTATAAAATTATTGTGATAAATGCTTATGCCTGCCTGGGCGTTGGATATGGCTGCGGCGTTATTGCTGAACATATTCTCTGTGATTAAAACATCCGGATAACTTGCTGACGCAAAGGATATACCGCTCAACGTATTACCGCTTATCTCATTGCCGCTCATAACAACTGCACCTGCTGTATTATTCATCGAAATGCCATACCCGTTATTCCTGATAATGTTGTCCGAAATAATACTTCCTGCCGAACTTGTAGCGAAATATGCAACAATCCCGTAGGAATTATCTTCTATTATATTTCCTGTTATTTCACAGTATTTGGCAGGCGACCTCACAATAATTCCATGGAGACCCTGGCCCGGTCTGATCGTTAAACCGCTGACAACCACATTGGCGCTGTTTATATCTATTGCAGTGTTATAACTGCCGCTCGTAGACAGCACAATTGCATTCTCCGTCGATGTCAGGATCAGTGATTTCGTTATGCGTACCTGCTCATTGTACGTTCCCGCTTTTACAATCACGCGATCACCAACACCTACGCCATTTACCCCCGCCTGGATCGTTTGATAGGGCGACGCCTCTGAACCGCAGCCGCTTGTGCAGCTGCTGGTGGCATTTACAAAAACATCCGGCCCTGACGCTATTGTCGCGTTTGCTTCATTGCCGGCCCATTCACCGGATGCATTAAAAGCACTCACCCGGTAGTAATAAGTCTCTCCTGTGAATAGATTGTTGTCACTATAGCTGGTAGCGTTAGCGGCAAGAGACGCTATTTCATAATAGGTCCCTCCGACACCTTGCTTCCGCTCTACCTTATAGCCTGTTTCTTTGCTTGAGTTGTCGGTCCAGGCCAAATTAACATTTCTCGAACCATCTAAGGTGGCCGTCAAACCTGTCGGCATCGGGTCCTCAAAGAGGGCCGTTATCGTACAATCTCTCATAATGGGCAATGTCGTGTAAGTACTCCCCGACACATTGGAAAAACCGCAGCCCTCAGCGCTAACGGAGGTAATTATATAGCCCGCATCAGGCAACACGTCAAACTCCAGCGCAGTACCTTCATAGACTTCCTGAGATGTCTCAGGATTAATGGCGCCACCGGGACCTGATTCAGTTATTACCGTATGAGACTTGATATCAAAAAAAACTGATACGGTGCAATGGGAAGTAATAGGTGCAGTCGAGTAGATATTTCCTGAGACATGGTGAATGCCACAGCCATCGATCAGGGTAGGTTCATACCCGTCTTCCGGTGTAATTTCATAAGTTAAAACACTCCTGTAATCAACCGTCTGAAGGATCGATGGATAGATTGTTCCCGAAGGCCCGGTATTTGTATCTACATCAAAATTTTTTATTGTAAGATGAGCCGTTAGACTATAAAGGCCATCGAGGTTGATCGTACATGTGGGAGAAGTTCCACACGAATTAGACCATGAAACAAAATCATATCCCATATGAGGAGCAACGGTAAGTGTCACTGTTGAAACATTTCCAAAACAGTAATATTCATTGCCACATTGACTTCCGGGAGGATCCATGGTCACTGCACTCTCATAATCACCTGCATCATTTTCCAAAATGAGATTAAGAACATTACCTTCTGTAACTGTCCGTTTGATTGTATTACCTTTATCATCATACAAGTAAATAACTGAGGGGCCGTTCTCGTGATTAACCTTATTTAGTCGATCGTAGGCGTCGTATTTGTAGGTAGCCTTGCCTGCCGAAACTAATGCCGGGAAACAGAGTGCCGCCAACATTGCAAATAGCAGGCATATGTTAAGGTTTATTTTTCTCATATTTTATTCTCCCCTCAAATCACAATAAAAACAGTTTTTTCTTTCTCTGAGGCCTCTGTGACCTTTTATGCCCCGTAGGTACTGTGGCTATCTTTTTTGATCTTTATCCCACCTGCCCCGTTAAATCTATTAACGGGGTCTAAAATAAAGTCTTTTAAATCTTTTTTCTTTTGACAGGATTTACAGGATCAACCGGATTTTAAAACCCTCTTTCACTCCTCTATCAACCCGCAAAAGTCTAATCTACTCAAAACAGGTCGCTGTCCCTATTTTTCATTTCGTCAATTGCGTAGACCTGACCCCTTATTCTTTGACCGGATTCACTGGATTTTAAAACCCTAAAAAATTCTTTTATCTTTCGCTCTTAATCCTGTAAATCCCGTTAATCCCGTCTAAAACAAGTCTTTTAAATCTTTTTTCTTTTGACAGGATTTACAGGATCAACCGGATTTTAAAACCCTCTTTCACTCCTCTATCAACCCGTTAAAGTCTAATCTACTCAAAACAGGTCGCTGCCCCTATTTTTCATTTCGTCAATTGCGTAGACCTGACCCCTT
>JAOUBX010000081.1 GCA_029860075.1 Deltaproteobacteria bacterium
ACAGCACACGATTACTCGAATACTGCTTCACGGTACTACCGGGACGAATGAGCAATTCCCCGGACAGGACTTTAACCTGCTAGATATGTTGCCGATAACGGCGTACAGTCCGACCCCATTACGCATAAACCGTTACAATCATCAAACATTATTTTTATATAGATCCATCCCCTTGGATTTAGAGGCTAGAATCACTTTCTGTTTTTAAACGCCTCTCTTTAAATATCTTACCTAGCAGAAACGTAATATCCCCCTTTTTTTTAACGAAAAGGAATCCTTTCTTTTCATCGGAAACCAGTTCGGCACCACCATCGTCAACCATATCCCGTCCGATACTATAGAGAATAAGCCCTCCGTCAACTGCCTTGATCTTCAGTGGTTTGCCGTCGAAAGGATCAATGGCTATCTCGGCCAGGAAACGTGGCTTAAGCTCAGTAATAGAAGAAGGATATTTCCCTTTTTCCGCACGGAAGCCCTCGACAGCAAGGGCAAAAGCCGCCAAACGCTGCCTGGCTTCTCCTTCAGCGTTCCGAGCGTAGTAATGGCTCATCATATCATCGGATCTAAAGAAAAATTCAACACCTGTTAAAGGGCCACCCTTGTCATTTTTAATTTCTTTTTCCCACTTTTTAAATGGTCGGAAGCCATTATGGAAAGGTTTCTCCAGATGCTGAAAAAAGCCTTTCCAATACCTTTCCCCAACAGCAACATCTTCACTGGCGAAGAAAACCCTGTAAAGCGATGATATGACAGCATTGTTAAAATCAACCACAGCATATAACACATTACCAGGAATATCCCGGTGTATCGGTGGAAAGCCGATATCAATCCACTCCTCCATCGTATAAAAGATGTTGTCAGATGACAATTCTTCAGCCCACCCACCCATACCGAAGGCACTTTCACCCTTCATTACCTCAGGATAGCTTTTCAGAAATTCAAGCGCCTTGCTGGCAGGAAGATCCATGTCGTTACCTTTAAATTCCCTCACATCATATAGCGCTTTCTCCAGGGCGTCATAACCTATACCAGCGACAGCAATAGAGAGAAGGTTAGATATTAGAACAGGGTAATCATTCAAATGGTCAGCAATCTTCCATATATGTTCTATCGTCTCCAGTGAGCTTTGAATATTACCCTCAATAGCATACAGGTGAGCTTGCAGGGCAAGTAAATAAGCGGAATTGCGATAAGGAGCGAAGAGTGGTATTTCGTATTTGTAACTTGCCTCCAATGGCTGATGAAAGGATTCGGTGAGAGCGGCTTTTTTTAGAAGTGCCATTACTTCTTTTCTCTCTTCCAGGACAACCTTAGCCTTCGGGATTGAAAAACCATCATCATTCTTCCTCCGAAACGTGGTTACCCATCGGGGCAACTTGTCATGCTTGTCCAGCAGGTTGAATGCCTCCTCATAATAGGTAAGGGCGTTTTTTTCATCCGCTACAGGCGGTGAATTAACGCTTTCTATTAGCGCCTGGGCATCCTTTTGAACATCCTTCAAATAGGCAATTGCCTTCCGGTCCATATGAGCAAAAAGAAATAAACCAGCCATGAGAAAAACAATGGCGGCCAGGCAAGTCTTTAGGCGATAAGCAAGTGGATAAACATTTTTCAGGGTAAAAAAGCCAAAGAGGCTTGTATAGGCAATGAACCAGGAAAAAGCATAAACAAATAGCCAGTCAGGTTTGAACCCTTTAACATATAAAAAATAGGTAACCACAGAAAAAGAAGTGGCAGAGATTATGATCAATGCGCCGCACAGGATAAAAAGCACCTTCCCCCATTTGCCTCCCCCCTTCCTGAATGTGGAAAGAAAGGCCGTAAAACAGGAAGCTGCTGCAAAAAACAGCAGCCATAACAAAACAAAGGAGATCATGAGAATCTACTACCGTTCATTTTTTAAAACACTCTCCATACAAAAACAGGTCAGCGTGAAGCTAAAAGCGAAAACTAATCTGAATCCATCCCTATTTTCCTTTTTGTAGCAAGATGAATCCTACCTGCTAAGCAAATTGTTTTCTGACATTGGAAGGCCCAATTCTCTGAAATGTTTTTCAAGAAATACTTTTGCTTCTTCTTTTGTATTAAAAAAATAGAGTCCAACATCATCAAAGTAGGCTTCAGTATCACCAATAGGCTCACCCCTATATCTTAATTGACCCAATTTAAAATTGAGTTTAATTGCTGAATCAGGCATTTTCCAGATACCCCACATAGGAACCCAGTTATTATCATATATCTTGGCAAAATATGACGCACTCATCCCGTGCATAGATGCCCAGTTTTGTTTTTTTCCTCCCTTGTTCTCTATTAAGACACTAATTACTGGCAGCCCTGATTTCTTTGGCATATCCTCTTTTATCTTATTAATTGTTGCACGGCCAACAAACAGAGCATATGGTGGGGTAGGCTCAGCAAGAAAAACGTGCTGCATAATGTGGTCTCCATTTTGGATAAGAAAATAATGGTTTTTATCAACAGATTCTTGAACCTTGACACTACCGTTTGCCCCCCATCCTTTAGTTTCATTCTCTGCATTATGGTTATATACCCAGTTGATATTTTTCATTTGCTCTTTGGCAACCTTTTCCCTCAATGCAAATATAATCTCAAAATTTCTTCTATTAATAATATTATCATTATAAATTCTAAAATTAATATGCGGATTTATAAGGACGGAACTATACATATCTTCATAAGCTTTGTATACATTATCTGTCTTAAACAATATTCTTGATCTAAGACGGTAGTATCTTTCTACTACTGGACGTAGTTGAATACTCTTACTAATATATTTCAGTGCAGTATCGTAATTTTTAAGATTATTAAAATTCATGCTTGCCAACTCTTCATAAACACTGGCTAACTCACCATAAGTAAGTGCTTTTAGATATAGCTTTGTTGCTTCGTTATATCGCTTTTTCCACCTCAAATTTCGTCCCTGATATTCATAGATAAATCCATACAGAGATGTGAGCATAGGATTGATAACTGCAAAGGGCTCGGCATCTTTTGCAATTTTTTCCATTGCGGCATAACTTCCACCCAACCTTGGTTGATTGGCCCGCATGCTGCTCTTCCTGATAATGAAAGAATATGGAAATATTTCAATGGCCCGCTTTATAACCTTACTTTCACTATCGCCGAATGAACTTGAGTTTGTTATTCCAATCAGGGTGTTGTGGGCAGGTAATGAATCTACTTTTATTTTCAATACAGTTCTGATATTTTCCTCTGACTTTTTAAAATGAGAGTTCATGATTCGCAAATTTTCATCTCGTGTCTGTTTGTCTTTAGGCCATATGATCCACTTTAATTCCGAGGCTTTACCGTAATGATATTGTGCCATAGCCAAATGTGGCTTATAATCATGGGGAAAGCTATCTTTCCATTCCGTAATATTTTTTTCGTATGAAGGCCCAAGATAATAAAATGCATTATACGCATCGTAAACCTTGTATTCATCGGTTGGATCTTTTTCGAATGCTTTCTGGTATTTTTCCAAAATTTCATTCAACTCTTCAAATCGTTTCTCTTCCAACATTTCCCTGAGTGCAACAATCTCATCAATCGATATGGTGTTGAAGTACCGACGTTTATTTATTCCCGGAATTGAAACGCTGCCCACAAAAATTATAATTATCAAGAATAAAAGAGATATCCAATTTTTCCGGAAAATAAATGACATTGCTTTCTCCAAATTAATTAATTTTATGACACTTAAAAAAGACAGATAAAAAGACAGAAAGACAGCAACGAAAGACAGGAGTAAATTCTTTAACATTGACAAAGTGATTCTGCTGTCAAAGATAAAGAATTTACTCCTTAACTGTTATCAAGTGTTAACTTTAGTCTTTACATAAGGATTCTTCTTCGGTTCACGCCCTTTGTGACGTAAAGAAGCTGCACGGTAAATTTCAGCTTTTTCTTCAGCTAAAATTTCTGAAAGACTATCAATGTAATCTTTTGGTGTTCCTTTTTTCTTCCATGCTTCTACGGCTGCATCTATGTATTGTTGTTTGAGAAGGGTGGCATCTGAAGCCTTTATGGCCTTAAGAGCTTCTACCAATTCTCGCCTCTCCCTTTGATGCTCAACATCTTGATCCGCAAGACTCTTTTTATAATATCGATGAGTAATGAACCATGAAATTAAAGCTGATATAAATATTAACAAAAGGTCATATGCTAATGTGTTCATCTTTTAAACACCTAGTTTTCGAATAAGTAGAAACAACGACTATTTACCTCCATCCTTTCGACAATCATGTTTGAACCACGGCATTTCGGGCCTTCAAAATTATGGTGACAGGGATTGCAAGAATAAAAAATATAAGGAACTGAAGCCATATCCTGTCGGCATTAATGATCGATATGGATCCGAATCCAATAATTGATATGATAGCGTAGATCTTTGTCCTTATGGTCATGCTTCTTGTCTCATGCCACATCCTTATATGCGGTCCGAACCTCTTGTGAGACAGGATCCACTGATGGAGTTTCTCCGAAGACCTGGCAAAACAGGCCAGTGCCAGGAGCAAAAAAGGGACCGTCGGAAGGAGCGGCAGAAAAATCCCGATAAAGGCGAGGCCTACAGAGGCCATTCCAATTAATATTAAGAAGGGTTTGTGCATATCATAAAACTTACCACGGAAAAGGCCGGAAAGAGCAAAAAAACTTTAAAGATTTTATTCTTTACCTTCCGTGAAATTCCGTGACTTCCGTGGTCAATGTCTTTTGGTCTTTATATCTTTAACCACGGAAAAAGCCGGAAAGGGCCGGAAAAGGCAAAATACTTTAGCTTTTTTTTCTTTACATTCCGTGTCATTCCGTGACTTCCGTGGTTGAATTATATGATAATCCTTTCAATTTCCACTTTAGGATGAGAGCCGAAATTCACCAGGAAACCGAGCTTTAATCCCGTTGCATTCATATAATTGAAAACTTGAGCTTTATGTTCTGCCACCAGTTCTCTTACGGCCTTTAATTCGACTATAATCTTTTCGTAACATATAAGATCAGGCTTGTATGTTTGTTTAAGTGTGTCACCCTTATAAGTCAGGACAAGCTCTTCTTGAGCAGTAAAAGAGATATTACGCAGATTTAGTTCCTTTTCCAGGCACTCCTGGTAAACAGCTTCTAAAAAACCTGGCCCCATCTCATGGTAAACGTCAAACATAGCCCCTCTGATTGCATAAGCCTCTTCCTCATAAATCAACTTGGTCATTATTTATTCGTTACCTTCCGGGTTTTTCCTGCTCTTTCCGTGGTCCATAAATTACTTAAATCCTATCTTCCTATTCCATAAATAGAGACAGCTATCGTTTAAAACAAATCTCCTGTCAGTTATCAAAGACAACCTGATTTACCCCGTTAGAGATAAAGAATTCTTCAATCTATTTTTGATATGTGGCTTGCCCATACCGATTGGAAATCACAATTTATGATTTCAAACAAATAGTTTCTACGAAACTTTTTTACGTAGTCTGCCAAAACTCCCGGGCTCCCTGGGGCAGCTTAAGCAGCACACTTTCGAAAGCGGCCTCGTCCACATGGCTTCTTATTACACTCGCAACATCACCAATAGCGGACTCGGTTGCGAAGTTATGGTCGGCCCGCAGGGCCTGGACCTCTTTCGTCATATCTGAAATATCCCCGAAGGGAAGTTTCGGCTCATCAGGATTCCAGTCCGCTACAAAGAGGGCGCGCAGACCAGCGGGCAACACCCCTGCAAAAACTATGGCACCTTTCAGATCCAAACGGCGGCGGAAAGTCTGAAATACACCCTGGATCGTCGTGTAAGCCCGGTGGGTGGTCCCCAAATCGGAGACATCCCGCACTTCCTCCAGAAAACTGTAAAAGTCTTCCGTTGCGCGCTGATATTCAGCCGGTACAGGCATTCCATATTCCTTTTTTCTTCTATTTCGTTTTAATTAAAAGGACCTTTTTTAACAGACCCTCAACGACCGATTAATCACTCTGTCGGATAGATCGGCTTTAAATTATATGGATATTTGGAGAAGAATTAAATAAAATTTCCCCCTTTATGTTACTGATAGACGGGAGGCGTGAGACTAGGAGCCTGTCGGATTTAGGGTAAATCTACTGCGAAAAAGCCCTTTTGGCCAGATTATCTGATTAAATTCGTTAAATATGTTCAATATTCGCCTCATTTAATCAAAAAATCTGACTCAAAATGGCTTTTTCTCGCTACAATTTCCTAAGTCCGACAGACTCCTAGCCGAGTCGTTTAAGATTCTTATCCATGAGGCGGATCTTTTTCTTAAGGGTCTTTACAAGGTTTTTATCTTTGGCCGTTTCCTTTTTCAGTGCATTGTTGTAAAAGTGTTTCGACTTGCCGAAAAAGTATTTCGCCTGTTCTTTGCGTTCTAAATTGTCGTACTTTTTCCCCAATAAATCCGCCAGGTATCCCGCAGCCATCATGTCATGAATGCTATCAAAGAGTCTCGTTTCCTTTGCCTCTCTATCGAGGGCCTTTTTCAGCCGGGCCGATGCAAGTGCAAACTCTTTTTCCCACTTTTCAGTCTGCGCCTTTTCCTTCTTTTTTTGAAAGAGGCCTTTAAAAAAACCGATTATTTTTTCTCCCGGTGCATTCGGGTCTTTAGTGGTAATAACAAAGGCTGCATCCTTATATATTGCAATCCGATCTTCATATTCCTCATATATTTCTTTGCCTGTCTTATTCTTATAATCAACATACTTCGGGAGGCCTCTAAGGGCGACCAGGTCATTTTTCAATGTTGCGAAAACTCCCAATGCCTTATCTATTTTGGCTCGCTGACTAAAGTAGGCAATGCCGAGTTTATAACGAGTCATAAACCGCGCAGTCTTTCGCTTTATTTCCGTACCGAGATTGTCCGCCTCAATAATTGCGGCTTCGTACCAATCGGCGGCCTTCTTTTCATGGCCTGCGTAGAAAGCCATGTTCCCTTTTCTAACCATGCAGTTCCATTTGTTGTTCGCATCCTTGCAATCCTTTTTGGGCTTCCCTGTAATGGCCTTCTTGATTCGCTCTTCATAAGTTTCCGGTTCATCAACATCCTGGCAGTAATATGCGGCGGGGAGAGTTTTGCAAAAAAGTGCAAGTTCTCTTTGATCGCGGTAATCATCAGCCATTTTGATCGCTTCAGTGATGTAATACCGGGCCAGTTTGTCATATTTCTCATTCCCTTTTTTTGCATGGAAGGCTTTTGCAAGGTTCAGGCTTGCCTTAAAACTGTCGGGTTTAAAATATTTCGCCCGCCGTAATGATGCAATGGCATCATCCAGACGGTCATTTTTCAATGCATCGACACCCTTTTCCAGAGATACTTTGTATCTTGTTTTCTTATCGGCCATGTAATCGTCGGGAAGGTTGTAGAAATACCGCGCGGCGACGAGAGAAAGGAGGAGCAATAGCCCTAAGAGTACCTGTATTTTCTTTTTTGTATTCATTATTTTTTCATAAAAGAGAATTTCCCGGCGGCCTTTTTCGTGAAGCCGAGGAGCATGTCGTCAAACTTGGAATCGAGGTCATTTTCCTGAATTCGGTTGAGTATTTGTTTGATAAATATATACAATAAGCCGTAAAAAAAGAGGGGCATTATAATAAACATCACCAGAAATTTGCCAAAATATGTCACCACCGCCGACGTAAGTCTTTCCACCCCTCCCGTTACCATGAGCTTTACCCGTTCCTTCATGGAACCGAAAAAGCCTTTTTCTCGTCTCAGATCTTCCATCTCCACCTTTATTACGCCGAGTTCTTCCGCCATTTCCGTTGTTGCAGTAATACTTGCTTCCTCGAAGATCGTTTTGGCGGCAAAAACGGTGTAGGGCATTGCCGCATAAAGGAAAAGTCCCGATATGATTAAGGCAGTACCATATTTTCTCAAAATACCCTGAAAGGCAAAACTGCTTATGGCGGTCGCCACAGCCCCTATGGGAACCAGAAGTTTTATGGCAAATAATTTGAAGAATTTCAGCAGCGTTATCTGCCCTGTAATAGAAGCAATGGAGTAGCCGAAGAAAGTCCAGATGTTGTTTATGAGGTCGGATAAGGGCAAAAGCAGATCTCCAAACTTGGCTTTCACGGAAATCCCGAAATTTAATCCCAATTCTATTGTGGAAAGGTAGGCAACAATTCCCTTGGCGAGAGATACTGCGCCAAAATTCTTAAGGGATGACGATAATGATTCGGAAAGAAATTCATCGTTTGCCTCAGCGACCGCATCGAGCCACAGGAGTTCTGTAAGAAAATCCTCCAGCCCATTGGTAATGGATGCAAAAAAAAGAACCGCAGATATAATAAAGACTAAAACCGGTTTAGCCAGGTCCGAATCGAGAAGCCCGTCAAGGGTATCTTTAAGAGAAAATTTTATTGCCATTCACTACCTCACTGTTCTGCACAGAAGAATACTATCCATGCCTTCGGTAATTATTGTCTGGAAGAGAGGCCATCGGCCCTTAAACAAACCTTGAATGAGACAAAGGTTAGATCGTCCCATTCCTTCTTTTTATCTTTGCCCTTATGTTCGTCCACCCCATAGGGCAAGGCTAACGCATTAAATCCTGACTATTTCTAACCGGCCGGGCGGATCAAGCCCTTTTTTCGACCCCTAAGAAATAAAAAAACTTTTGCCCCTATTGTTCTGAATCACTACATTTTTTGTGGACGGAAACACCTATAATACACTGCCATCCTTATATATAAAGGGGAAAACCTTTAGCTACCCTGAAAATACCCCGGTCGATGGAACCAGGGTGATGGGTAAATTGTCTAAATATTAATGATAAAAAACAGTGAAAGGAGAACAGCCATGAATTTCATGCCACATATGCCGCATCTTCCTCATATAAACAAAAACATAATGCTCGTAAGCAAAATTCTAGGTATTATTTTCATCCTTTTTTTACTTGCCCTTATTCTTTTGTAGACGAGAGTTGCCGGCTGTCCATGGGAACACTTTCCATCATAAGCCTGTCCTGAATAATCAGGGGCGCCTCTCTATATTAAAAAAACAGGAGCATCGATCCTTATTTTCTCCCACACCCCAACCATGCATCCGAAGTCAGAGATGCAGGAATGTTCGTTAACGTCTTATCCAGATATTCAAGCGCCTCACGCTCTTTTTCCTGCCAGTCTTCTTCCGACATACTGTTTTTCAACATAACGAGCGGTGCGCTGCCCCGCACCATATCCCGCCAGAACTCATCGATGGAGTTAACGGGGAAATCCATTGTCACAGGGTGAATCTCAACGTCCTTAAATCCGGCACTTTCAAGTTCCTTCCCGAAAAATTCCGGATTTTCCAGGGATTCAACGTCTGTCTGCGGTTCGGGCATTTCAGGTTTTATGGCCCTTACGGCGCCGAACATGGTCTGCATGGCAGGCGACTGCGAAATGGGCGCCCAGCTGGAGATAATAACCTTTCCACCCGGTTTGAGAGTCCTGTATATTTCCGAATAGCCTTTGGTCCTGTCGGGAAAAAACATGAGACCGAACATGGAAAAAGCCACATCGAAGGATTCATCATCAAAGGGCAAGTCCTGCGCATCACCGCACCTGATTTCTATGTTACCGAGACCCTTATCCTTTACCGTCTCCCTGAATATGGCTATCATGGACCGGGAAAAATCGATGGCGTGAACGGAGTGAACCTTATCAGCCGCCGCAAGTGCCAGCGTCCCCGGCCCGCAAGCCACATCGAGAATCCGGCATTTGTCGGTCAGTTCCGCAAGTTCGAGGGCCTTCTCATTATACCGCTCGAAGACCTTCATCGTCGTTTCGGCATAGCCCCCGGCAACGGCGTCCCAGGGTGGAATTGTACTTAGCATATTTGGACCTTTACTCATGGCAACTTACTCCTTATTAATTAGTTTTCATCCGGAAAGGGTGCTTTTTCGCAATCTCTGCGTCAATCTTCGGCTTTGCTTGTGCGATGTACAGTAGTACATCTCCGCGCAAACCCTTGAGTTCCTTGACCTTGCAAAAAATCCCTCCTTTCCGAATTGAAAACAAAGTTTCATTTATTATAGTTTCTGGATGGACACTAATTAAGATAAGAGGGAAATAGCACATTGGTTGCAGATAGAGATGTTTATGATACAACATCATTTCCGATTTTAGGGATGAAAATAATGGCTGCCCTGAAAACACCCCGGCAGAAAGGAAGTTTCAGGTTAGATCTTTTAACTTTGCTGTGACACCGGCAGGGCATAAAAGGTCAACGAGGAAAAGCGCAAATCAACGCGGATTTAAAGATAAAATTTTTTCACCTTTTTTACCTTCCCTCTTTTCTGTGCATCCGGGCGTCATTCCAGTTGAGTAAAAAGTCATTCCTGTTGATTGTTTTTATTAATTATCTTTATTAAAATCACTGCCGGGGTTTTCCATATATAGAACACAATATTCTCAATTTAATGCGGAAAGTATCCCCGCCCTGATTAATTAACATCACTGAGTGAAATAAATATTTCATTGCGGACCATTTCTCATGCTTATCTGCACTCAAGTCCGCTTTTAATTCAGACGGAAAACCGGTAAGTCAGCCAGAAAATTGAATGTCATTTTAAGGAGAAAGTACTTATTGGCAATAAAGGTGGCAAATTAACGTTAACCTATAAAAAAGAGGAGGTAGAATTATGAAAA
Source organism: Deltaproteobacteria bacterium (assembly GCA_029860075.1). NCBI lineage: Bacteria > Pseudomonadati > Myxococcota > Myxococcia > Deltaproteobacteria bacterium. The sequence continues at coordinate 10,649 of JAOUBX010000081.1, forward strand.
AAAGAATCTTAATGGTGGCAGTCGTGTTGTTTTTGTCAATATCTGTAAATGTTAATGCATTTGAACCGATTAACTGGCCCAATGAGCCGGTTGTTGCTGTCCTTGGCGCGTCCGGGTCAGAGGCGGGTACCCCCGTTGATTCCCCCTTCGGTGGAATGGCAGTGGCAGGTGGCGCTTACCTGGCCCTTGGCCATGCATTGATACAGGAAAATCACAGGGTCCAGATTGCAGCACAGGCCGGCGCCTATAGTTATGATGTCCCCGGCACGGGCTGGCTCGGCTATCAATCGCAATATGAAAAAGCGGTCAATCAGACAATGTGGATTGATGGAATTGATCATCTTTCTGCTGTCTTTATTGATCAGATGAATGACTGTATGCATTCGGTCCCCTGTTCGGAAGAAGATATGGACATCTATATCCAGCGTGCTGTCGATGTTGCTGTTACTGCCAGAAATGCAGGGAAGTGTGTTATTGTTAATGCACTCATGCCCTGGGAAAGTCTTGATCTCCCGAGAGGTGTGGCGCCTTATGGCATAAGTTACACTATCTCCGAGAGCAATTATCGACTCATGGCAGATAAACACCGGACTACTTTTGAAAATCTTGAAAATATTTACTATGTTGAGGCTTATGAAGGAATGACCACATTTGATGGTCTCCATTGGGATTCGGCCTCTGTGAAAAAAGGCGCCCACAAAATTTCAAAAGTATTAAAAAAAGAGTGTGGATTTTAAGTAGTATCCATCCAGAAACTATAATAAATGAAACTTTGCTTTCAATTCGGAAAGGAGGGATTTTTTGCAAGGTCAAGGAAATCAGGGGTTTCGCCGAGTTGTACTACTGTACATGGCACAAGCAAAGCCGAAGATTGACGCAGAGATTGCGAAAAAGCACCCTTGACCGATGAAAACCAGCGGGCATAATGGAACGTAACCCACCCTGCATTTACTGGATTCCCGATCATACCCTCAAGGGCATAAAACCCGGGGATGACAAATATTCAATCCTAAAGTTTTATGCAGGGGCCCCTTATGGGGTTGGACCAGGTCTGTAGAGCAGAATTACCACTTGAGCCAGCTAAAAGCATCGTTTATCTTTTTCTTGGAGATGCCCGCCGCTTTCATTGCCTTTTTTGCCGTTTTCTTGCCATAGCCGGCCTTTTTCAGGCACTTGGCCACGCCTTTGTGGCTGCGGTCCCAGAGGTCGCCTGCGCGCAGCATTTTTGCAATGTCATCGGAGTCGAATGCGGCTCTGCGCAAGTACTTGGCGGCTGTTTCAGAGTCGATTTTGAATGTGTTCTTGAACAAGCGGGACACGTCTTTGATAGCGTAGCCCGCACCTTTGAGCAGTTTGCCGATAGCTTCATCGGATTGCCCGATTGACCGCAGGCCTTTACCCACGTCATCCACGCCGTATCGGGCGTACTTAAGGTTCGATGTTATGACCGATATCTTTACTTTCGATATGTTTTTCATAACATTGGCCACAGTGTTGGCCGAATAACCCAGCCCCTTGAGTGCTTTGGCAATGTCTCGGCTGGCGCTGCCATATGTACCCTTCATCATGCGGCTTACATCACTCGAATTAAAACCTGCATTCTTTAGCAACTTGGCGCTCTGAGCGGCACTTTGCCTGTATGCGCTTTTCATTGCCTTGCCGATATCGCCGGACGAGATACCGGCGGATTTCATGATCTTTGCCGTGTCCTGTGCTCCTTTGCCGAAGCCTGATTTAATGGTGGCGCCAATTTTTTCCCCTGTGCGTCCCGCGTCCTTAAGCAGCTTTGCCGACTGTTCAGCCGATTGCTTATAGCCGTTTTTCAGGGCCTTGCCCACATTTTCTGCTGTGTCGCCAATTTCAAGGAGGCCGTCTTCGAGGGCATCAACCCACTCATCGGCAGTATTGTAGAGAGACTTGATCACCTTCTTTACTTCGTTCAGAACCAGTTCGCCCATTTTTTCAATCCTGGCGTCTTTGGCGCCCACTTCCAGGTCAATACTGTAGCTAACGCCGCAAAACCTGAATTGTCCATCCATTTCCAGGTAAACACGGTTGTTTTGATAGCCCATGTCTGTGTCCATTTTGATAACGGCGTTGACGGCCACCTTCCCCAGGTCGGTCTTTACATTGAGCAGCTTGTTAAGGTGGAATTTGGCATTCAATTTAAAGTTAATGTAACCACCGAAATAGATGTCGGTGGCTGAATTCAAGGCGCCTTCCAATTTCCAGTCGAAGTCGTAGGCGCCGGTAATAAAGACGTAGTTCAAATCAAGGTTGTTTTCGGCTTCCACGACGACGGTGACGCCTGAAGAGGTGACCGTAGCCAGGGCGGCAGCTTCATTGCCGAGCAGGCGCAAACGGCCGCTAAGGCCGAAGTGCGGTTTGCGAAAGGCCTCAATCTCGTGGTCGGACTGCTTAAAGGACGATAAGGAAATCATGGGACCTTTTTTGCCCCCATAATCGCTGAAGCGGAAGAACTCCTTACTGCCGATTTGCAGCGGCTTGTCCATATAGGATGTGGCGGCAATGCCCTTTCGATGGGAAATCTCCACCTGGGTTGCCCAGCCCTGACCCATAATTTGCAGAACTCCCGAGAGAAAATACCCTTGTGTAAAGGTCAACTCACCCATGCGGGCGCCTGCCGGCGCCAGGTAGATTTGCGGGGCCACAGCAGCAGAGATGCCCTCGTCACCGGAAGAAAGCGTGTAATGTCTCATGCCGTTGGCCATGTCGGTAACGCTCCAGGTGTTTCCCGCCTTTTGGACTACGATCAGCAATGTCGCTTCATCGGATGGAATGGCTACTCCGACGGCAGCAAAGGCTGCCGAAACTGCCGGGTGGTCTTTGGCGTCCAGTGACTTTGCCACCGTTGCGTCGAGCGTAAAATAGCGGATGGAACGGAGCTTGACCGTTTTAAATACCTTTGAAACTTCACGGGGGACTTTCTTTACCTTGGCGATCTGGCGAGTGATGTCTGCCAGACTCAACTGGCTGATGGAACCGGCGAGCACGCTTTTATCGGGGGATGTCGAATCGAAGAGCAGGGCAATGGAACTGCTGAATTTGGACGTATTGATTCTGCAGGCAATACCAAGGCTCGGAATGCCGCCCCAGTTGATGCCCAGCATGAGAGCGAGATTGCTGACCTGGAGATTGCCGAACTTGATTGTTCCCACTGCTGAACCGGCAAAGAACACCCCAGTACTGAGCAGGCTCATGGCCATATTGAAGCTAACGTCTTTCTTTTGAATTTTTACCTTCAACTGCCCCGCCAGGAACATCTCGGGCCTTCCTTTGCTCAGCATAAAACCGAACTGTGCATCGAGTGGGTATTTTCCTAACAGTTTGGTACTGAAGTCCATGAACAGTCGAGTATCATCAACGGGAACTTCCCCGACCTGTACTGTCACGTTCAACTCCGGATCGAGCCCCAGGATCGACTTGAGCAGCTTCATGTCTTTGCGGCTTGTATCGAGTGTCCACGTAGTGTGGACGTTTAATCCCGCCACCACGCCGCTGCCCTGCGGCATGGGAATGGAAGAGGAACTCAGGTTGGGATTGTTGAAGGCCGCCATGTTGGGGAATTTAAAACCGGGATTGTCAAAGCTGGAGACCAGGAGCAGCAACTTGCTAAGCTGCACGTGCTTTTCCAGCACCTCCAGACTTTTCAGGCCCGGAATGTCTGATAGTTTGCCTTGAGTCATATTCAGACCGAATGCGCCACCCCATTTTGACCCGATTTTCTGTACCTGCAAGGCCAGCGAACCGAATTTATCGACTTCAGTCACCAACTCCAGTGAATAGTTGTTGCCCTGTTTGGTGATGTTTACATAGTTGTTAAGCAAGTCGAGGTCGAAGGAATCGGGCAGGGCGATGGCTTGATTGGTGAAGGTATCGAAAATCTTTCCAAGCGATGTTTTCTCTATGAAAGAATTGATGACCACATTACCGGGAGTTACGTAGGTCAGGTTGAGTTCCACATTGCCGTACTCAATGGCGCCGCTTACGGAACCCCGGAAGCCTTGTCCCTGCGTATACTCTACGAACATGGACACATTAGAGACTTCCAGCGGTCGGGGGCCGATGGGGATTTTCCAGGGTTTAGGCTCTTGCGTCATAGCCAGGGCCAGGCTGTATGAGCGGCCGGGCGCCACGCCCAGGCGGAAGACGTCCACGTCCAGGTTGGATGGCGCCGGTATGGCGGGAGCATACTTGTCCAGGACCTTTCCCAAAGGGATTACATGGCCGGCCCCCATTTCGGCATAGACGGAAAAACCCTCAGCCGAATCGGCGGACACAAGGAAGGGAATCTCTTCAACTTCCATCTCGCCAAAGACCTTGAGATTGATGTTGCGTACCAGGTCGGGATCATCTGTGGCGGTCTTTGCGGACTGGAAGGGATAGTCGATGCGAAACTGGCAATTAATGTTGTTGATTCCGAAATGGTCCTCCCATACCTGCCAGTTTAATTCGGGCATGCCGATGGAGAAAGAAATATTGGTTACATCGATGTCACTGAGTTTTCGATAGTCGATAGCCACGCTCATAGACGTGAGTTCAAGCTTGCCTAACTCATCACCTAAATGGGAGATTTGTTCCGGCATGTGGCTCAGTAAGCCTTCACCGGAACCGGTGATGCCCGTTAGCTTGCCCAGGTTTTCCAGCGAAATGCCCTCAAAGCGGGAGATGAACAGCAACTGGTCAATACCAAGTTCAAAGGGGATGAGCATATCAGCCACAATGTCGGCCTCGGGCACTTCGATAGCGCCGGTAAAGGCCTGAATCGGTTTGAATTGGGGATTGGTATCACTGAGCATCCAATCCTGGTTCGGCGGTGAGTAGATGCATATCTTGTCGCCGGAAAACTCGATATTCCCTTTGGCCATGCTGTAGTTGACATCGATGCCGATGTCCAGCAGGATACCGGGCACTCCCTTATCGATTTCGCCTGCCACGGTCCAGGGATATTGATAAATGGCCTTGTCTCCCGTGAAGAGGGTGCGCAACATTTCGGGTTTTTCGCTGCGCACAGGCATACGAATTGTTCCACTCACGGGCAGTTCGATGGTGGACTGAAAAACATTGGCCGCCATGGCCAGCACACCTTCGGGACGCACCATTCCTATAAAGTTAATGCCCCATTGCAAGTCTCTCCCTGATTCGGGATGGGCCATGGCCTGACTGGTGACAACAAAGCTGCTGTTGAAAAAGAGGTACTCGTCCAGCGGCACCACTTCCGACTGGGAGGTTTCCCCCGTCTCGCGGTCGAAATATATCGGTTCACGGTCGTCGGGAACTTTGGGCAAAGTGGGAAAGCTTTTTGAGAATTTCCAGTCATTGGGTCCCGGATTGGCGCCCAGCACTTCATAGTGCGCCAACAAGTGTACGTTGCCCTCCGTGTCAAGAGAGAGAGACAGCGTGACGGGGATTTCCGGCACGTTCAGGTAGTTCGACTTGCCCGAGACGACGACCTTTTGTAGCTCGTCATCGCTGCTGACGAGAAGGGGATTGTCGATGACCAGCGATTGGTCGAAGTAACAATGCCTGAAAACATCGGCCAGGTTGTCAGTGAGATTGTTGCTGCTTAAGGAAATATTTGATGTACTGAGGTCACCCTCGTCTATACCGAGAGCAGATTTTAGCGATTCAAAATTCATGATAGTATAATCTCCAAAAATAGGGTGCGCATTGGTTTATTTCACCAGTTTTTCTTTTTTGAAAATGGTAATCCCTTGTTTGTATTTCCCCCAAAATGTCTGGTCGGCGCTCGAAGGCTTCGCCCAGTAACAGGGGTGCTTTGAGTCGAAGATAATTTCCTTGTAGATAGTCACTGGCCGATCCGTACCCAGTGAAGTAGAATCCGGCTCGAGCACTGCATTGACAGGCTCCTTTTGGTAGCTAATTACATTACGCTTGTCAGCCTGGTGTCTAACAGAGAATTTTCCATCACAGCGAAATATGGTGCCGCCCGGCTTGGTGACGACAGCACCTATTTGGATTTCCTGGCCGCAGGCAACAAGAAGTTGTGAGGTGAAGTCGCCTGTAATACTGTGTTTTTGCTTCAGCAAGGAATATTGGTGGTCCGCGCAAATCTCTAAACCAAACTTTACGCCTCCATGTGTGAAAACATGATCATCAACACTCTGGTTTATTTTATAGTGCTTTGTAAGTAAATCGGTGCGGTTAGTCCTTTCTACCCCATTCACCTCATTTCCTATTTTCGGGCGTAACGATGGAATACCATCTGCTGAGGCCACGTGAAATTTTTCTACTTTTCTGTCGGAAGAAACCAGGGCATTGTTCGGCCCGCTTAGAACGAAGGCGGTATTGTGATCTACGAAAAAATTAGTGGTTCCGATCTTCCTCGTTAATACGTTGCGCATACTCTGGCTAACGCTGGAGGGATTCTCACAGGCCTCCTCCCGGCTCCACATAACTGTTCCCGGAATGATCAGCCAGTCGGACAGTTTTGGATTCGCAGCAATTGTTTTCGAAAGAACTTCTTGAATGGCCTGGTAGTATTTTTTAGAATAGGAATTAGGTTCTTTGTGAGGACGCAAGTAGAATTCTGGGGCCATGAAGACATTAAGGACTCCCTTGGACGTGTCTTTTTCAAGTTCATGAGCAGCGCATTCCATGGCTATAAACAGACGTTGCAGCCTGGAAAGCAGATCGGTATCTTTCTTGACGAGTTCAAGGCTGCTACTTTCCCCCTTTAATGCCACATGGTCCTTTGGCTTTTTATCTTTTAGTGCCTTGGCATCCACAAGCCCTAAAGTGTTGTTAGAAAATTCTGATAAATCGGGTAAGCCCCCGGCGGGAATGCCATAAATTGCCTCCTTTTTGGCGTTTTTTGCTATGGTAGGTACATGATATCCAATATATCGGATGTGTGAATAAGGCATAGTTATTCTCTCTTATGAATAAAAAGTTAATGTGCAAAATCGCAGGGCCTGTCGCCTATTCCAGATGAAGCAATGACAGGTGCAATGCATTAATCCCCTCACGGCATAAAAAAACGTAAGAAATATCCATCACTTATATTTCAATTGATATTAGTAATAATAGCCTGTCATTTCACATAAACCATTTACTGCCCCGAAAATACCCCGATTTAAATTGCGGATAGTGGAATGTGGATTGCGGATTTTTAAAGATTTTTTTCCACAAAGGGTCACGAAGGTTCACGAAGAAAAAAAGAAATCAGGACCGTTGCGTGAGGAGGGGCAAAAGCTGTTTCAATCATAGATAAGAGCAAAAAATAATAGGACAGGGATTAACACAGATTACGCAGATTAAAAAATGATGAGTGATTGGTTTCACGCAGAGGCGTTCATGGCCTGTGGGTGCAAAGGTGTGGAGATATTTGCATGATGCTTTTTCAATAGCAAAGGCATACTTGATCTTTATCCAGTCAATCCTGTAAATCCCGTCTAAAACAAGCTTTTAAATCTTTTTTCTTTTGACAGGATTCACAGGATTAACCGGATTTTAAAACCTTAAAAGTTCTTTTTACCGCAGAGCGCACGGAAAACACGGAGGAGGGGCAAGAGCTTTTTTATGGCTGCTGCGCGGGAAGGGCAAAAAACCTTTCAACCATGGATTAAAGCAAATGCATTGGGACCAGTCTTTTCGCGGATTTCACAGTTTGGCGCAGAAATATTTGCAGGACGCTTTTTCAATAGCAAGGGCGTCTTTGATCTTTATCCTGTCAATCCCGTCAATCCCGTCTAAAACAAGCTTTTAAATCTTTTCTCTTTTGACAGGATTTACAGGATTAAAAAACCTCTTCTCATACTGAAAAAATTCTTCCCAAATGGGCGCTGCTTAACAGGGCAGGTAGTGTTAATAATATCCGTAGCAATTCCATTTATTTGATGGAGAATAGGTGCAGATATTTATGCCTGGTCCCAAATATTCAAACATCAGTTTATATTCGTCATGGTTTTTCTCATATTCAACCATTGAGGGCTGCCGTCCATTCGGATTTGGCACGGGTTTTACAGATAGATATTCAGGAACCAGGGAATCTAATGAATCCGGATAGGAACTGTTTTCCAAATTATATTTTTCCAATGCATCAATAATCGGCGCGTATATTTCAAAACCTGCAACGGCAGGTTTGCATTTCATGGGGTGACAACAACTCGACAGCAAAAAGAGCAGCATAAAAAGCCTTATTATTCTCATAATGTTCTACCTGAAGCCTTGCAACAGCGGGCCGTTTTTTTGCGCATGATTATGAAATTAAAGAATCCACGCCCAAAGGACGTGGCCTTGCTTGAGCCCTAAAAGGGTTTGATTTTCCTTCCCGTTAAAAGGCAGCCGAGTGTAGCCGTTGACTGAGGATGAAGGGCACAAACTGTCTGAGCGAAGCGAGTTTTTGTGCCCAACCAAGGCAACGGTGGAAGGAGGG
>JAOUBX010000082.1 GCA_029860075.1 Deltaproteobacteria bacterium
ATATTTTTTATCTATGGAATTTATCGAAAAAGAGATTGAAGAGCTCAAAAACAAGGGCCTTTACAGGAAACTGAGAACTGTTGAAACGGCACAGGGTCATAAGGTCAGGATTGATGGCAGGGAAGTTATCCTGCTCTGTTCCAATGATTATCTTGGCCTCGCCAACCATAGGAAAGTAAAAGAAGCAGCCCGCAAGGCCATTGTCAAATATGGTTTCGGCGCCGGCGCATCGAGACTGGTTTCGGGAACGATGGCCCTGCACAGACAACTGGAAGAAAAAATTGCAGAATTTAAAGGGACTGAGGCGGCCCTCCTTTTCAATTCAGGCTATGCCGCCAATTCAGGGGCCATTCCTGCCATTGCAGGCAAAGGGGACCTCATTTTTTCAGATAGACTCAACCACGCCAGCATTGTTGACGGTTGCAGGCTGAGCCTTGCCGAGGTGAGGCGATACCGGCACCTCGATATGAATGCCCTGGAGCGTTATCTTGAACACGCGGCGGAAGATGAAGTCATGTATGCGCAAAAGCTGATCGTTACCGATGGTATATTCAGCATGGATGGCGATATCGCTCCAATAGACCGGATAGTGGAACTTGCCAAAACCTATGGCGCCATGGTTATGGTTGATGAAGCCCATGGCACGGGCGTCCTTGGCGCAAAGGGGAGGGGGAGCGTCGAGCATTCCGGCGTTGATTCCAATGATATTACCGTTAACATGGGAACCTTCGGCAAAGCCCTTGGTTCTTACGGCGCCTACATTGCCGGAGCGAGAAGTATGATTGATTACATTATGAACAGGTCAAGATCATTCATTTACAGTACAGCCCTTCCTCCCAGCACGGCTGCAGCTACCCTTGCCGCCATAGATATTGTAGATCAAGAGCCCCAGCGGAGAGAAAAGCTCCATAAAAATGCCGCATTCATGAAGAAGGGTCTCGACAGTCTCGGTTTTGAAACCATGGATAGTGAGACACAGATCATTCCCGTACTTGCCGGTGAATCTTCTTTGGCCTGCAAAATGATGGATTCATTGCTCGAACAAGGTATTTTTGTCCTTGCCATCAGACCGCCTACCGTTCCGGAAGGAACAGCCAGACTTCGTGTTACCGTCACTTCACAGCACACACGGGCCGACATTTCCAGAGCTCTTGACGCTTTTAAAAAAAGCGGTAAAGAGGTGGGAATCATTTGATGACGGAAATGACGGCAGGCGGTACCTCTTTCATCAGGGCTGGTGAAGGAAGACCGCTTATTTTCATTCATGGCTGGGCCATGGCTTCATCAGTATGGCAGCGCCAGGTAGCCTATTTCCAGGGAAAAGGTTTTGAAACGGTTGCTATTGATCTCCGTGGACATGGAGACTCGTCGAAGGAGGGCCCTTTTACCCTTTCACAAATGTCTTATGATCTGAAAGGTTTTATACATGAAATGGGCTATAAGTCGCCTGTTCTTGTCGGATGGTCGAGGGGGGCCATGGTTATTCTTGATTTTGTGGTAAAACACAGCCACTCGGCATCGCTTGTTTGCCTCGTGGGAGGAACGCCAAAATTTACACGGGAGGAGGGCTTTGATCACGGTTTGCCTTCAAAAGATGTGAAGGGAATGAAACTCAAATTAAAGCGTGACTTTGAACGGTCCATAAGAGACTTCAGGCAGACCATAGCCGATGATATTGATGAGGAAAAAAAGGAGATTCTCATGAATTGTCCTCTTCCTGCACGGGAAGCGGCAAAGGCAGGATTAAAGGAACTTATGGAGGTGGATCTGAGAGATTCTATTGAAAGGGTAAAAATACCGGCCCTGCTGGTTCATGGGAAAAATGACCCTGTCTGTATGCCCGGGGCATCAGAATATATGGCGAATAGGATAGAAAAGGCGGCGCTTCATTTCATTGAAAGTGCGGGACATGTGCCCTTCCTGTCTCATGAAGAAAAGTTTAATAGTCTATTGGAAGATTTTATAAGGAGAAACTGAAGTTTGCAGAGAAAAGAAAAAATAAGTACGGCAGAGCGTAAAAAAAGGATAAGAAGGGCTTTTTCAAGTAAGGCCCTTGACTATAACAGGCTGGCGCTGGTTCAAAGAGAGTCGGCCGAGCGGCTGGACTTTAATCTTTCCCTCCTTGAAATGGCGCCTGCCACCATACTGGACGTCGGTTCGGGGACGGGATTTTTAACCAATCTTGCGGCCAAGCGGTGGAAAGAGGCAAAGATTGTCTGTTGTGATATTGCCCATGGAATGAACCTGGTGGCTAAAGAGAGTGTTGACCTGAAACGGGTTTCCCTTACCACAGGTGATGCCGATGAACTCCCCTATGGTGATGAAAGCTTTGATATGATTATTTCAAATCTTTCTTACCAGTGGGCGTCATCATTGGCAAAAGCATTCAGAGAGGTTATGAGAGTGCTTAAACCGGGTGGCGAGTTCCTGTTAGCTACCTTTGGGCGAAGGACGCTCCAGGAACTTCGCGAAGCCTACAGCGAAGCCTATAGCGAAATTAAGGGAGAAGAGCCTGAACACCTGCACCCTTTTCTTGCCATTCATGAATTGGGAGACGGTATGGCAAAGCTCGGGTTTCATGATACCATTATGAGCGCCGACAGATTGGTTGACTATTATGAGAATCCTTTTTCACTTCTCAGAACGCTCAAAGGAATAGGGGCCGGCAATGCCTTTCGTTCGGCAGATATGGGGCTTGGCAGCAGGAGAGTCCTTGAGCGCATGTATGAGATATACAGAGAGCGTTACTCCAGGGGGGAAGAAGTTTTTGCCACCTTTGAAATACTCTTTGCCAGAGGTGTGAAAAAGGATGCGTGAAAAAGGGATGACGGGCCTCTTTATTACCGGTACCGATACGGCTGTCGGCAAGACGGTCGTGGCAGCAGCTTTGGCTATGTGCCTCAAAAAAAAGGGCCGCAATGCAGGTGTTATGAAACCCCTCCAGAGCGGCCCTGACGGGGATGCTGATATTTTGATGGAAGCCGCAGGCATTGATGATGACAGGTCGCTTGTTGTCCCTTACGAGTTTAGAGAACCTGTCGCTCCAACCCTTGCAGCAAGACTGGAAGGGATTGAAATAGAGCTGGACCTGATAAAGAGCAGTTACGGTGAGCTTGCTTCCCGCCATGAAGTTATGCTTGTTGAAGGAGCGGGGGGAATTATGGTTCCCATCATTGAAGAAGGAAAAGAAAGTTATCTCTTTTCTGATCTTGCTGCCGAACTGGAATTAAAAACAATCATCGTGGCCGGAGCGGGACTCGGCACAGTTAATCACACCCTTCTCACTATAGATCATGCAAGAAACAAGGGACTTCATATTCTCGGAGTAATCATAAACGGCTATCCTCAAAACCCCGGTCTTTCTGAAAAAAATAATCCACAAATGATAGAAAGCCTTTCCGGTGTGCCTGTCCTTTCTGTTTTGCCTTCACTGGAAGGCGAGGGGATAGCGCTGGCGTCAAAATTGTCGCAAGGTCTTGATCTTGAAAAAATTAGCCCTATGAAATAAACATATTCCTGCGATTCCCTTGACCTTTAAGGCGTATTCTGTTTTGCTTTTATAATGGAAACCATGCCTCTTGTAAGCTGTGAAAATGTCGTTAAAAAATTCCCCATTGGCGGAGGTGAGTTTACCGCGCTAAACGGCATTGACCTTACCTTCGAGAAGGGGGAATTCTGCGGTTTTATAGGCCCCAGCGGTTCGGGAAAGACAACGCTTTTAAACATTATCGGTTCCCTCGACGCTCCTACGGAAGGAAGTGCTACCGTCATAGGCAATAAGATAGAAAACCTCTCCGAAAAGGAAGCGGCAAGGCTTCGAAGCAGGCATATGGGTTTTATCTTTCAGACCTACAACCTCTTGCCCGTCTACTCCGTATTTGAAAATGTCGAATTCCCCCTTCTCCTCATGAATATGACCGATGCCGAACGAAAGGAAAAGGTCATGGCCGCCCTTAAATGGGTGCATCTCCTGGACAAGGTAAACTCAAAACCGGCCCAGCTTTCCGGTGGTGAAGCCCAGCGTGTAGCCATTGCCCGTGCCATTGTCAAGGAGCCTGAACTTGTTCTGGCCGACGAGCCGACAGCCAATCTCGACGCCGAAAATTCCTACAACATTCTCGACACTATGGTTCGTCTTAATGAAGAGCTTAAAACAACCTTTATCTTTGCCACCCATGATGAGAAGGTCATTAAGTACCTTAGACGAAAAATATTCCTTGCCGATGGCAGGGTGGTTAAGGATGAGCGGATAACGAGCAAACCGTAGGGGCAAACCCACGTGTCTGCTCAAAATGATTAATTAATAAAGTGCAATGCTAGCCTTTAAACTCGCATACCGAAACCTGGTCGGTAAAAAACTCCGCGCATGGCTTAACGTGAGTGTTCTATCTTTCACCTACGTCCTCATTATCTGGCACCAGGGACTGTTTAGCGGCATGTACCGGCAGGCGGCTGTCAACTCCATTAAGGATGAGATCGGTAGTGGGCAGTACTGGCATGAAAAATACGATCCCTTCGATCCGCTCACACTGGAGGATGCCCATGGGCCACTGACGCCTGAACTCAGCAGAATGATAACCGATGGGAAGGGCACTGCCATCCTCGTCCGGCAGGGAACGATCTACCCTGAGGGTCGTGTCCAGTCCATATTGCTCAAAGGTATCGATCCGAATCAGGAGATAGTGGAACTCCCTGCGGTTGCTCTTGATGATGGGAGGCGGAACCTTCCCGTCATGGTGGGCAAGGCCATGGCGAGGCGCAATTCGCTAAATGTCGGAGACGAAATTACTATCCGATGGCGGGATGCCAAAGGGACATTTGACGCCGCCGAAGGAGAGATCGTTAGTATTATGACATCCGATGTGCCGACGGTGGATGTGGGCCAACTCTGGCTGCCCCTTGAAAGACTGAGGGATATGACGGGGCTTAAAGGGGAGGCAACGATTGTGACTGTTCACAAGGATGCAGAAAGGATTCCCCCTGCTGAAGGATGGATCTTCCGGGACCATGACTATCTCCTGAAGGATATTATCGATATCGTCAAATCCAAAAGGGTGGGAGGTGCCATTCTCTACTCGGTCCTTCTATTTCTGGCCATGCTCGCCATTTTTGACACACAGGTGCTTGCCATTTTCAGGCGACGAAAAGAGATAGGCACCCTCATGGCGCTGGGCATGACGCGGGGAAAGGTGATCCTGATTTTTACCCTGGAGGGGATGATGAACGGTATTCTGGCTATAGTGATAGGCGCAATCTATGGTATTCCCCTTCTTTACATTTCGGCAAAGTATGGTATCCCGCTTCCCTACAGCGGTGAGGATTGGGGCATGGCTATAGCCGCCAGGCTCTTTCCCGTCTATTCGGTGACACTCGTAGGGATTACTGTGGTGATCATCATGACAACCGTTACAATCGTGAGCTACTTGCCCAGCCGGAAAATTTCAGGGATGAAGCCGACGGAAGCTATTAAGGGAAAGCTATCATGATCAGATTTCTCATAAAAGGTCTCATGAGGGACCGCTCGAGGAGCTTATTCCCCATACTGATGGTAAGTGCAGGCGTTTTCCTTACCGTCTTTCTCTATAGCTATTTAAACGGTGCAATCGGTGATATGGTTGACGCCGCTGCCAGGTTCAATAATGGGCACCTGAAGGTGACCTCCAGGGCTTACAGCGAGCTGGAGAGCCAGATGCCCAATGACCTTGCGCTAATGGAAGCGGGAGAACACATAAGACTTCTCAAGGAAGAATATCCGAACATAAAGTGGGTAGAGAGGATCAGGTTCGGAGGCCTTCTGGATATGCCCGACGAATTGGATGAGACCCGTGCCCAGGGGCCTGTCTTCGGTATGGCTATTGATCTCCTGGATCCGTCTTCGGAGGATGTAAATATACTGGGCATTGAAAAATCAATTGTCAGAGGGCGCAAGCCGGAGAAGGCCAACGAAATCCTCATAAGTGAAGAATTTGCGCTAAAGCTGGGTGCAAAACCGGGTGACAAGGCGACACTGCTCAGCTCTACCATGAACGGTTCCATGGCCATGCACAACTTTTATATAGCCGGAACGATCCGTTTTGGAATGATTATGCTCGACAAGAGTACTATCATCGTCGATATAAGAGATGCAAGATTTGCACTCGATATGGAGGACGCTGCAAGCGAAATACTCGGCTTCATTCCCGATATGGTTTACGACCATAAAGGAATGGAGGGGATTATGTCGGCTTATAACAAAAAGTATTCCAAAGAGGAAGGTGAATTTTCACCCTATATGCTCAGATTCGGCGATCAGGGCATCATGAAAGACATGCTGGTTATGGTAAACTTTGCGGCTGCAATCATGGTCTCCATCTTTGTCCTTGCCATGTCGGTAGTTTTATGGAATGCGGGGCTTATGAACGGCATAAGGCGCTACGGGGAGATAGGGATACGCCTCGCTATGGGTGAACCGAAAGGAGCGATATTTCGCGCCATGATCATGGAGTCTGTTGTTCTTGGCATTGCAGGTTCTATCCTGGGTACCGCCTTCGGCCTGGCCGCTTCCTATTACCTGCAATATGTGGGCTTTGATATTACAGACATGCTCCAGAAAAGCTCCGTCATGATGTCTTCCGTTATCAGGGCCAAGGTATCAATTACTTCTTATTACATAGGTTTTTTTCCGGGTGTCTTTGCCTCGGTTTTAGGGACCCTTTTTGCGGGGATAGGAATATATAAAAGACAGACCTCTCAACTCTTTAAGGAGCTGGAGGTCTGATTGTATCTTTTGCCGCCTTAAAATATCTTAATAACAGGAAGTTGCCATTTTTTAGATAAAGGGGGATTGATTATGAGTGGTATGTCAGAGAATAAGTGCGAGCCTTGCCGGGAAGGATCTTCGCAGGTGACGGAAAAAGAAATGCAGGATATTTTGCCGCAGATACCGGAATGGGAAATTGTTGACGTTGAAGGTATAAAGCGGTTAAAGAGAACCTTTTTTTTTGATGATTTTGCCAAAGCCCTCAATTTTACAAACAGGGTAGGCGCCATTGCAGAGGAAGAAGGTCATCATCCCGAGATTATTACCGGCTGGGGCAAGGTCACCGTGTCATGGTGGACGCATAAGATCAAGGGCCTCCATGTAAATGATTTTGTCATGGCGGCAAAGACGGATGGCTTGATTTGGGACTGAAGGCCTTCATTAAATTTATAAAGCGAAAGGCTAAATGTTTTATGAGAATAACGTCGATTTTATTAGCGCTTTTATTCATACTTCCCCATCAGGCTAAAGGCCTCACCGGTAAGGAAATCCTTGAACAGATTGATAGAAATTATGAAGTAAAGAGCCGCATTTCGACAGCTACCATGGTTGTTAAAGGCCGGAGAGGTACGAGGACTATTACATCGAAGACATGGGCCGAAGGTTTAGATAAAACCTTTACTCATTATCTCTCTCCCCCGCGGGAGAAGGATACAAAGATGCTTAAATTGGGTGATGAACTCTGGATATGGTCACCTTCGGCAGACCGGACGATTAAAATTGCCGGTCATATGCTGCGCCAGTCTTTGATGGGGTCTGATGTTTCTTATGAAGATTTCATGGAAGATCCCAGGCTGGCAAACTCGTATCACGTTATCCTGTCTGGTGAGGAAGCGATTGACGGCCGCAGTTGCTATGTTCTTGATCTTAAGGCGATGGAAGGGAAAAGGGTTTCCTACTACCGGCGTAAGCTTTGGGTTGATAAGGAGCGTTTTCTGCCTATAAGGGAAACACTTTATGCGAGGAGCGGCAAACTGCTCAAAAAGCTGTCCATCAAAGAGGTATTCAAGCTGGAAAACCGCTGGTATCCAAAACGCATGGTATTTAAGGACGTTCTTATAAAGGGCGCCGGAACGGAGATTATTATTGATTCAGTCCAATTTGATGTTCCCATTGAGGACCATATTTTTTCCAGGGCATCTCTTAGAAAGTAGAAAGGATAAGCAGTAAAAAAAGTGGCAAGGAGCTGAGAGACTCCTTGCCGAATATGGATAGGCTATCACGACAGATAGTTTTAAGAAGGTCTGTTAATTAAAGGTTACGGCCGGCCGGCCGGCCCGTTCCTTCCTTTTCAGTACATTTTTTTGCATGAGGGAAGGATATTTGAAAATTATGAACCTTTCCCTGTTTAACATGCACATCATTAATCCACTGTTCATAACCCCTGTAGTGAATCTTGATATCATAATTTCCGTTAACGAGGTTGAATTCGGGAGGAAAGGTTCGTGTTGAATCGACATCTTTATCATGTTTGCCGGCAAAGTAGGCTTCACTCCACCAGCAATCCCTTCCTCTCCTGTCTACACCTTTAACGTCATGACCTCCATTAAGCACCCTGATATTGACCATGCCTATAGCAAAGTTGGCCTTTTTTTCGGTAAGGCCAAAGCGGTTGATCTTTACCCCTTCAATCCATTTGCTTTTGCCGCCGTAGTTAACCTTGATGTCATAGACGCCGCTTTCGAGGTTATACCTGGCAGGGAAAATGTAAGTCGAAGTAATTGGCTTGTCATGTTTTCCTGCTTTGTAAACATCGCTTGTCCAGACATATTCGTAACGAGACATGAGCCAGTCTGTCAGTTCGCTGTATCTATTTTTAAATACCCTGACTTCAAGGTTGTAGTTGGACATTTTTTCAACATTTTTTAGCGCTGTGACGAGTTTCTTTGTCCCTTTTGCATTGAAATACTGGCCGCCACTGGCAGACGCTGTTCCAAGAAGACTTCTCATGATGGCCGGCGTAGGAAGGTTAACACCTACGACATAAAGCTTGAGGGCATCACGTTCTCTGAACATCTCTTTAAGTTCATCCCAGTTTCCTTTGCCGCCACTGACGACTATCTTAACGCTTTCTTCAGGATCGGCCCATTCGAATTCATCATAAAGCGAATCTACTTTAGTAACGCTTTTAACCTTGAATTTTTTAACTGCCGCTTCTACTCGCTTTGTATTGGGTCCGTCTAAAGGGAAACCAAAGAGCTTTATGTTTATATCGAGCTTGGGGTGGCCCTTGATGAAAGCCCTGGTTCCCTCAAGAATAGTGTCAATCTTGGCATTTCCTTCATACCTGTTGCAGACATCAAGGTAAAGATCGATGGTCTGTGCCTTTGAAATAGCCGGAACAAAGACGTAAGTTATGAGAATGATAACCAAAAAAAATTTTATACAGGACTTATTCATAGTATGACTACTCCCCCCCATAGCGTAAACTCCCTAATAAGGGCTAATATTAGCAATGGCCGTGCCAAAGACGGAACCTATTGAAATTTAAAGAGAAAGTTTAAAGTGAACAAAGTATTGATGGTTTATAATAACCCACTTGTGTTAATCTGATCCAAAACAGTGGTTCAATTTGAACCACTGTTTTGGATCCGGGAGAAAGCCCTCCGGCCCCGATTCCTCACCGCCTTTCTTCTGGATTGTCTAAACGTCACAGGATGACCGGCTTTTGCTCTGCCTTGTTGACGGGCAGAGCGTCAACTGTTTGCGTGTTTTTCAGTCACCATAATCGGTCATGACGCGCCTTTTAAATCTTTGCAAGAAATGCGGTCTAGTCATCAGAGGACTTATTCAGTATTCGCTTCAAACGCTGGCGGGTAATGCCAAGCTGTTTTGCCGCCTCACTTTTATTGCCGCCGGTTTTATCAAGGACCGTTGAAATATAGTGGTAGATAAATTTATTGAGAGGCATGACGGGTGTATCCTCTGCCGGTGAAATGGATAGAGGGGAGGCTGATTCAATGTCCGTTGTCGTGTTTGCGGCGCTTGCATCGACGTCAATCATGTCTCCCTTGGCGAGAAGAACCGATCTTTCCACGAAGTTTTTGAGTTCTCTCACATTGCCGCTCCATTCATGGTTTTCCATATACTTTAATGCTTCTGAAGAGAAGCCTTTAATTTTTTTTACAAATTCCCTGTTGTATTGTTCAAGGAAGTGAATTGCCAGGAAATGAATATCATCCGTTCTTTCCCTGAGTGGAGGCATGTTTATGGGGAAAACGTTAAGCCTGTAGTAAAGGTCTTCTCTGAAAGTCCCTTCATTGACGGCTGCTGCCAGGTCCCTGTTGGTTGCTGCAACGAGTCTTATGTCAACTTTGATGGGTTGCGTGCCGCCGATTCTTTCGAACTCTTTTTCTTCAATAACTTTCAAAAGTTTTGCTTGCAGGGTCGGTGAAATTTCACCTATTTCATCAAGGAAGATCGTTCCTTTATCTGCCAGTTCGAACTTGCCCGGTTTACGTTTGATCGCGCCTGTAAAAGCACCCTTTTCGTGTCCAAAGAGTTCACTTTCAAGCAGGTTTTCTACAAGTGTAGCACAGTTGATCTGTATGAAGGGGCCATCTTTCCTGGAACTGTTGTAATGTATGGCCGAGGCCAGCATCCCCTTTCCTGTACCCGATTCACCGAGAATGAGGATCGTTGATGAGTTGGATTGGGAGATATCCTGTGCCGCACGGCAAAGGGCTTCCATTTTCGGGGATTTTCGAATGATGCTTGAAAAGCTGAATTTGTCTTTATTGTAGTTATGGAGAGCCCGAACTTCAGATTTCAGTTTCCATACCTCTGAAAATCGGCCCATCACTGCTTTTAGTTCTTCCAGTTCAAGGGGTTTGCAGAGGTAGTCCATAGCGCCAAGCCTGATGGCTTCAACGGCCTCTTTGACTCCGCCCTGGCCGGTCATCATGATAAAAATAGAGTCGTTTCTTACTTTCTTCATTTCCTTAAGGAGTGAAAGTCCCGACATGTCAGGCAGGCCGAGGTCGAGCAGTACCATATCGGGCACTTCTTTTTCAAAGGTAAGAAAGCCTTCCTTTGCACTGGGTGCCAGGAGCACCTCATATCCTTCCCGGGACATGGCTTTTCCCAGTGATTTTAATAATAAGGGTTCATCGTCGATTATCAATAATGTGGGTTTCATCCTTTATCTCCTATACGGCTTTAAGCCTGACTGTAAAAGTTGTTCCACTCCCACCTTTGCTGTCTACTTCTATTTGTCCTTTATGTTCATCAATGATCCGGAAACTGATAGAGAGACCAAGACCGCTTCCTCCGCTGGAACCTCTCGTTGTAAAGAAGGGGTCAAATATTTTGCCGATATAATCTTCAGATATGCCGTGACCCGTATCGGTGAACCGGATTTCAACAAAACCGTTTTCATAAAGACTTTCAATAGTAAGCCTGCCACCATCGGGCATGGCGTTAATGGCATTAAGGGAGAGGTTCAGAAAGACCTGTTGCATAAGCGAAGGGTCGGCCATGATCCGGGGAAGAGGTTCCCGGAGTTTTTCCAGAATCTCTACAGAGGAGCTTTGTGCTCTTCTTCTCGTTAGCGAAACGGTTCTTGATACCACTTCGTTAATATCGATGGCTGAAAAGATAGGAGGATGGGGTCTTGCAAACCTGAGAAGGTCGTTAAGCAGTGACTCCATTCTTTGAACTTCTCTTGAAATTTGAAGGATATCGTCTTTTAAAGATTGATCCACTTCATTTTCAAGCAATTGAATGGAGAGTTTGACGCCACTCAGGGGATTTCTGATCTCATGAATGAGGCCTGTGGCAAGCTGGCCTGCCGATGCGATCCTTTCCGCCTGGACAAGCTGTTTTGTCCTCTCAGCTACCTTTTCTTCCAGTGTGGTATACATTTCGTTAAGGCGTGCCGTCATGATGTTAAAGTTTTCCACCATGCCGCCGATTTCATCAGCTGACTCATATTCGACAGCCTTGTCAGGTCTTTCGCTGATAATAATATCTTTTATCGTATATGCTACCTGAGCTATGGGTTTAGTTACGACGATTCTCAGAAGTATCCACATAAGACCGATAACAAATGTGCTCGATATAATAGCGCCTGCAATGGTCATGGTTATGGTTTTTTTTATGCCCACATCGACTTCTTCTATAGAGGTGGCGATTTTAAGAACGCCGAGAATTTCCGGTTTCTTCGTATGGCACTTGGCACATTTGACGCCACTGAATATGGGCCTTAATTGAGTGAAGAGACTGCCTTCCGGCCCCTGGTCTATATATTCCATGCCCTTCTTGTTTTTATAAACCCACCTCAGTCGCGGGTCATTTTCATCCATGATCCTGATGGGTGTGCGTTTCTCCCGATGGAAAAGTGTTTTTCCAATCTGCTGGTTGACCGTATCCAGAGTTCTTGTGCTCCTGAAGGCAAGCATGCCGTCACTTTCAATAACATAAAGCCCCTTGAGGCGATTGATCATTCTTAGATCGTCCGTCCATTGAGAGGCGATGTTTCCATTACCGGTGAGCATGATCGTCCTGATGCTCCTGGCGATGGTATCACCTATGAGACGCGATTTTGTGGTGCTCTCTTCTTTAAGGCTGTTTATGTCGGTAATTGCGTTTATGGTAAAGGCAATAATGAACGATACAGCAACGACGAGTCCTGTTATACCGATTATTTTTGATTCAAGCTTGTTATTCATCAAAAGCTAAAATACCTTGTTTTTGAAGGGTTGCTGCCAAGTCCGCAGAGGGTAGTCAAGTATTAGCGGTACTAAATTATAACGACCAAACAAAGTGTGAGAAGGATGTAAAATATAATTAGTGTCCATCCATAAACTAAAATAAATCAAACTATGTTTTCAATTCGGAAAGGAGGGATCTTTTGCAAGGTCAAGGAAATCAATGGTTTCGCCGAGTTGTACTACTGTACATGGCACAAGCAAAACCGAAGATTGACGTAGAGATTGCGAAAAAGCACCCTTGACCGATGAAAACTAGTTAAAAGGCAGAGTGATAAGTCAAAACTCAGCAGCAGGTATAAAATTGATAAGAGGTTGCAGGCTATAAACTTATAGTTTCCACCTGCAACCTCTCCTTTTGTCACCTCTCTATATAAAGCCGCGCAGCGTAAAGCTGCGAAAGAAAAAGAACCTTTACTGCTCCTCTTCCTTCTTTTTGTTTCGCTCAATATACTTCATGCTGGGATCGAACATAGTTGGGAGATAAAACTCCTTATACTTCACTACCATACTTCCCACTTCCCCGATTTCAAGTCGTCTTGCAACGTGTTTGTCGTAATGGAGCTTTTTGAAATCGAGATAGCCGTTTTTCTTGTGACAATCGTCACAGAATACCGGCTTGGCGGAAATATCTTTGTGTATCCTTAACTTGGCTTCCGCCTGTTGGTCGGCATTGAAGGTATTCCTGAGTTGTAAGAATTCTTTGATAAATTCCTTATCCGTAGATTCATCGAGCCTTCTTGTTTTGCCGTTTTCATAGATAATAGGCACGATTTTTCCACCATACATTCCGGCTTTGCCCTTAAGTTCGGTCAGCTCTTTTCCATCTTTGGTGGAAAGCCATTTGTATTCCATGCCGTCACCCTTTTTCTTTTGAATGTGACATACTTCACATGTGGCAAAATAGGCATGTGCGTTGAGAAATGACCTTACGTCAGGCGCCTTGGAGTGGGGGTAGTTACCGTGGCACTCGAGGCAGAGTGAACTGGATTCTTTCCCTTTCAAAACGGCTTCATCGATGTTATGAAAATGCTCATACATTTTCTGCTGTCCATGGGCGATTTCATCCATTGCGCTGCTATAGACCTGTGGCGCCGTTCCTACGTCATAGGACGCTCTGAAGTAGGTAATCCAGATTAACCAGACACAGAAACTGAAAAGAAATATGAATACTAAAGACATGAGGAAATGAATGGCAAAGCGGGTAACGCCACTCATTTCTTTTAATTTTACTCTACTCATTCTCGGCCTTGCCCCCTTCTTTCGCTTTTTCTGCTTCTTCTTTCATTACTCTTTCATGCCAGAGAGCATGTTCCTCTTTCATCAGTTCC
Source organism: Deltaproteobacteria bacterium (assembly GCA_029860075.1). Lineage (NCBI taxonomy): Bacteria > Pseudomonadati > Myxococcota > Myxococcia > Deltaproteobacteria bacterium. The sequence continues at coordinate 13,839 of JAOUBX010000082.1, forward strand.
TCTGATATTTGTCCGTCAAGAAAAGCCTTGTTCATGGGATAGACATGGTGATTGAAATGGACGGAGAAGATATGGCCGATGATAAGGGCCAGGGCTGCCAGTGTTGCTTCACCGACATGGAATGCCTGGGCCACATCGAGGTGGAACTTGTTCCAGAGATACTCCGTCCAGAGCATGGTTCCTGTTGTAATAACGATCATCATGCCGAAATAAACGGAAAAGTATTCAAGTTTCTCCATATAAGTAAACCTGTCCATCTTGGGCCGCTCTTTTCTAAGGCCTATCATGTACGTAACATTTTGAAAGGCGTCAACAGCGTCTTTTGGTTTTGGGATCATATCCATAAACCAGCTTCGCCCTGACTTCTTTGTAATTACGTAGAAGAGGTGGAAGGTACAGACAGAAATAACACCGACGGCGGCTATCCTGTGAATAAGGCCGCGCCACCAGAATATTTTTGCGCCGGCTGCTCCCATCATCTCAACGGCCCATCGTTCACCATAGACCATGAATCCCGTAAAAATCAGAAGGGTTGTAGACGTAAACAAAATAATGTGCTGAATTCTTTCACTAAGTGTCAGCCTTTGAAAATATCTCTCTTTTTTTCCGTGACTGTGATGACTTCCCATGGTTATCAATGACCTCCTTTTTTCATTTCTCTCATTACTGCAAACAGATCGAGTATTCTGTGGATGGCAAAGCCACCGACAACAATAGCTATGAGGAATTTATAGAACATATTGATCCAGTAAATAACCTTGGCCTGGAAAAGGGCGTCCGCTTCAGCAGACTTAATATTTTTCTTGCCTGCAAGTTTGGTTAGCATTCCTTTAGCGCCCGATGGATGAACCTTGCCTCCTGCGGCAAAACTCTCCGCTGCATCGGGGTGGCAAGCCCTCTGGCGGCAGGTCTCGATCTTTTTGTCGGGACTTACCGATGAACCTGCAACCTTCCTGGACTTGATTCTGTGCGGCGAGTAGCCCAGGTCATAAGGGGCATGACAGTTGAGGCAGTTGGCCACTTCTTCATTGCCGTACTGAATGGCCTTGCCGTGAAAAGTATCTTTAAAACCGACGATGACGTCTATTTCATGGCGGTCCATCTTATCGTAGTCTGCATGGCAACTGCTGCAAAGATTGATAATATCCTTTGATGTCCTTCTTTTTGAGACCCTGTAAATCATGTGTTTGAAAAAGCGATTTACCCAGGTATCGGATTGGTGACATTCAAGGCAGATCTTCAGGTAGGAATCTGTAGCCAATGTTGTTGTCACACCTGTTTGATAAGGTTTATTGCTGTGACAGTATTTGCAGGTGGGCAGGTCCTCCTTGTGTTTGGACCGGGAACCATCTCGCCCGTGAGAACTCTCGTTAAGATCCGACACAATCTTGTTGTGAGAAAATTTCTTGCCCGTTGAAGGATCCTGAAGGTGACAGTCCTGACCGCAATCAACCTTCTTTACATTTCTGTGTGGAATTTCATCAACACCCTGATGGCAGTTTCGGCATCGAAGTTTTCCATGGTAAGAGGGCTTGAAAAGATCCTCGTTGACATAAAAAATCCTTTTCTTTGCTTTAAAGTCTTTTCCCTTCTCAAATCTGCCGAGGCCCGGATATTTATGGCACATAAGGCAATTTTCTTCATCTGCCGAAGAGATGAAAGGGAAGATAATAATGCCTATTGCGACAATGAATATACCCAGGTAAGGCTTTAACATATTCTTGGTCATCGGTTTATGGCTGCTCCTTCTCAATTTTTTTGTTTTCTTTAGCAACTAATGTGCCTTTTAATTAAGCACTTGAAATTTAAGGGATTATCGGGTTTGCTGAAAAGCAGACGGATTATTTTAAACCACTCTATGTGGTTTAAAATAATCCGATTGTATCAAAATAGACCACCGATTGTTAAGTAAAATTATGATAAAAATTTGTTTGCATACATAAAATCTCCTGTATGGTTCAAAAAGTAACAGTTGCTTAGATTGAAATAGACCATCCTTTTTGATTTTCTAGAGTTTATCATTTATTATGTCGTTGTAAAGGTGACACACGTAAAGTGAGATTCTTTAGGCTGTAAAAGGTATTTTTATGACACTGTACATCCTTTTGCTTTATATTTTTAATTGACTTATGATTTTAATCATGGTAGAGAATGTTTAAATCGTGTAAATATTCCTGTTTTATCCAGATTATTTTATAATTAAATCTTTCATTGTCATGCAGAATGACATTAAGGCTTTTTTTTAACTCGACTATGGCTATGCATTCTTATATTTTCTTAAAACCTTTATCGTTGATCGGCAATTTTAAAATGAAAACTAATGCAAGATATTTTCTGGGGAGCTTGCTTGCTCTCTTCCTGTTTGCAGGCAGCCAGTCAGTTGCTATTGCAGATGATGGCCGTTCCTGGCCCATGTTCCTGAGGGATGCAGGGCATAGCGCTATTTCACCTTCTGACCCCGAACCCCCTTTGGAAATGATTTGGAGCTATGAGGCCGATGCTTCTATATACGGTTCTCCTGTTGTTTGGGGGAACAAGGTTTATTTTGCCTCTATCAGCGGTACCATTTACGCCATAAACATCGAAACAGCAGAAGAAGTATGGACCTTTGAGGCTGACAATGAGGTAATTTCTACCCCCGTCATTTATAAAGAAAGACTTTACCTGGGTGACAAGAATGGTATGTTTTATTGCCTTGATGCCAATAGCGGAAAGGTCTTCTGGAAATTTACCGCTACCGGTAAAATTGTCTCATCTCCTGGTGTTTATCGGGATACTATCTACATTGCATCCAATGACATGTTTCTCTATGCTCTCGATCCTCTAAAGGGCTCTGTTAAGTGGAAAAAAGCACTTTCCAAAAAAACGACGGAAAATGGAATTTACTCATCGCCGGCTTTCAGGGGTGATCTACTTTTCATTGCTGAAAAGGCCTATACGCTCTTTGCACTTGATACTTCAAAAGGTGAGATTAAATGGAGTTTTAACACAGATTCCGCCGTTTATGCGTCGCCTGTTATAGAAGATGACCTGGTTTACATTGGAGGTTATGACAGAAAGATATATGCCATTAATGCAAAAAAGGGAAAGCTTAAATGGAGTGTACTCCTTGATGAATGGATTTATGCTTCACCTATTGTCTATGATGGCGTTGTTGCGGTAGCAACGAAGGATGGATTTATTAAAGGCCTGAAGAGCGGCAATGGCAAGGAACTCTGGTCGCTTCGCCTGGAGGGGGCCGTCAGCTCAACGATGGCCGTATCCGATGACGGCATCGGCTATGTGGGTACGGAATATGGAGATTTTGTGGCACTGGATCTTAAAAAAGGCAAAATTATCTGGCAAGAGACGGTAGCTGATGATGGCTTTCACTCATCACCTGCTATTGCCGGTAACAGGGTCTTTACCGGGACCATGAACGGTATGTTAATTTCATGGGGTAAAAGTGAAAATTAAAATGAAAAATCTTATCCGCTTCTTATCAATGCTTTTCTTTCTTTTTTTTCCGCTTCTTTCCGCTGCTGAAGATGTCGAAGAGTTTCCTAATCCTCACTGGGCTGAGGATGAAAAACTCTGCCTCGAGTGTCATGAGATCATTCCGAGAAGGGGAAGCGGTATACTGAACCTTAAGTTTGAAGGTGAAATAATTTCTGTTTGTATGAGATGCCACGGCACTATTTCCAAGGATAAAGCGATTCATGGCACAGGAATGGTTCCAAGCCAGGAGATGATTGACAGAATGCCCGAGAGCTTTAAAGGTGCCTTGAAGAGAGACAAGCTGGGAAGAATTACCTGCTACTCCTGCCATGTTATGGCCGAACAGTGCCTGAGTGAATACTTTAACAGGAGAGAAAAGAATCCTCTTTTTCATAGAGGGGGGCCCTACGAGAAGCGAACCGGTCTTTGTTATAACTGCCATGATAAGTCAAAATACAAAAAATTTAATCCCCATGATATGATAAACGACGAAGGAGAGCTTCGTACCGATATCTGTACCTATTGTCATGACATTATGCCTGACAGGCGTAAAGTCAAGAGTATCAAAGATGTCGGCTTTAAAATGAAAAGGTATGATATGCTCTGCCTGCGATGTCATAGTGATGACGCCTATGCTGTTGGTTGTGTCACCGGTTTTGAAGAAGACGGCAGCCCCATTTTTCATACGGGAAAGCCCCAGGAGGGCATGGCTGATAAAATGAAAGAGAGTGAAAAAGAAAAAGATGCTATTTTGCCGCTGGCTCTCGTTACAGGAAATATCTTTTGCGGTACCTGCCATAATCCCCATGAATTGGGCGTTCAGAGAAGGCGTGAAGCTGATGTAGGTGCCGACAGTCACAAACGATTAAGAATCAGTGGGCAAAATTCGCGTCTTTGTCTTGGCTGCCATAGTTCTAAAGAAGTTAAGGCCTTTGAGAATCGGTGATACTCTGAATCTCAATTTATCACTTTGAAGGAGTACTGGTTTTGAGGGGGAGAAATAAGCTCCCCCTTTTTCTTACTTCCTCTTTTATAGTAGTGACGTCACTATTCTCCTCCCCATACTCCGTAAGTATTTAGTTTTAAAAACATGCCTGCACGACTCAACATACTGCAACGTTTTTCAATATTTACCCTCTTCTGGGTTGCCATCCTTTCTTTTGTTACCGGCGCCTCTCTTGTATATTACCTGGAGAAGAATATGGTCGAACGGGAAGGAACGGTGACTACCGACCTTGTCCGGACAATGGTTAAGGAACTTCTAACGCCACAGGACTTCGCCTCTTCCGTTCCCAGCCATACGCGGTTTACAGAAGTCTTTCAATCTATTTTGAAGTTGCCTGAAATAGTTTCTATCAAGGCCTTTGACATAGAAGGTAAAATCATATGGGCTGATCTTGAGGCATTTATCGGCATAAAACCCGTTCTTAACCTCGACCTTCAGCGGGCCATTCTCGGTGAAAAGGTTGTGACTTTA
>JAOUBX010000083.1 GCA_029860075.1 Deltaproteobacteria bacterium
ACGGTGGAAGGAGGGGAGTCCCGCCTTGGCGGGACCAGGTTTTAGGGCGGCCTTTCTTTTGTTACTTTTCTTTGTACCCTCAAGGGGCATAAATCCAGCAAAAGAAAAGTAAAATTATTATGGCATACCCTTTTAACTCTAACCACGCACAAAGGACGGGGATTTCAAAGATTAATTAAAGCCTGACTGCCAATGGAATGATGTCTCCCCTTTTCAAAAGGTCTGTTCAAGAGATCAAATAATTTACACAAACTCAACGCTTGTCATAATGAGTAAATATTCCTCTAAACTAATGTATTCACCAAGACCAACGAAAAGGAGCTTGTTATGGACTTTTTCACCAACTCTGTAATGGTTGCCGGTTTTCCATGGCTTTGGGACCTTTTGAAGCTGTAACCGAACAGGGTCCGGCCATTATTCATTTTTTTAAATTTAAAAATGGGCAGGCAAGCTTAAAAAAATCAAGTATCGGCATAAACATTGCTTACAATTCGCACTAAAGCGTGCCGGCTTATTTAAGACATTCCCACTGTCATCTTATGAAAAAAACGAACTATACATTAACAGCTTTACTTATCTCTCTTTTCTACTGGATTATCGAATCAGTTATTCACTGGCGCATTTTTCTGGAAGCTGGTTTTGAATTAATTCCCTCCGAATTCAATGAACTCTGGATGAGGATTATTATCATCATACTCTTTCTTTCTTTCGGCATTTATGCCGACTATCAGACGAAAAAACTGCTAAAGAAAGAAGAGGAGAAAGAACGTATTTACTTCGCTACAGTTCGTTCCACTCAACATATCCTTAACAACCTATTAAACCAGCTGCAAATTTTGAGAATTGAAGCAGACAATAATCCGGATTTCAATAAGGAGATAAAATTACTCTTTGAGGGATCACTTAAAGAGGGACAACTTATGGTAAAAAGGTTAAGTTCCATTGAAGAATTGACGGAAGAGAACATCAGAAATTCGGTTTTGCCTGAAGAGATAATGAAATAATTTTTGAAGAACAGAAAACTTTCAACCTCGAATCGGCAACCGGGCATGAACTTATAGAGCACTGCATTGGTTTCACAATGTTTTCAAAAACCATAGCTTCACCGGCAGGATCAGCGGGGATTTTCTGGAAGCGCCATGAAGAGCCGGCGCAGGAAAGCATATATCTCCCCTTTCCAGCTTTATATGCCCTTACAATAATTAAAAAGGGGCAGGTCAAATGACCTGCCCCCTCCTGCAACAGCAGATAGAATATTTCAAATCAAGGTTTAGACAAAGAGCGGCGCCAAAACAAGGGACACGACAGACATAAGCTTGATAAGAATATTCATGGCAGGGCCGGAAGTATCCTTGAATGGATCGCCTACCGTATCACCGACAACAGCCGCTTTATGAGCTTCTGAATTTTTTCCTCCATGATGGCCCTGCTCGATATGCTTCTTTGCATTATCCCAGGCGCCACCGGCATTAGCCATGAAGAGAGCAAGAAGCACACCGGTTACCGTTGCTCCTGCCAGCATTCCGCCAAGCGCCGTCGGCCCAAAAACGAAGCCCACAATAACAGGGGCAGCTACAGCAATTACCCCGGGAGCTATCATTTCATACAGAGCGGCGCTGGTAGAAATATCAATACACTTCTTCACATCCGGTTTTACACCTTCCTTACCGTCGAGAAGGCCGGGGATTTCCCTGAACTGCCTTCTGATTTCATTAACCATTTTAAAAGCTGCCTTACCAACTGAAGTCATGGTTAGGGCGCCAATTAAGAAAGGAAGGGTACCACCAATGAGCAAACCGATAACAACGAGGGGATCCGTTACAATAACCTCAAAAGGTTCACCCGTTTTGGCCCGAATAGCCTGACCGTATGCAGTAAACATGGCAAGGGCCGTCAGTGCGGCAGAGCCGATAGCAAAACCTTTACCAATGGCTGCCGTCGTATTACCGATAGCATCAAGGTTGTCTGTGATCTTGCGAACGTCCTCTCCAAGACCACTCATTTCCGTAATACCACCTGCATTATCTGCAATCGGTCCGTAAGCGTCAACACTCATGATAAGGCCTGTTGTGGCAAGCATACCGACAGCGGCAATACCGATTCCATAGATACTGGCAAAGTGGTTTGAAATCAAAATAGCGATACAGATGATAACAACAGGAATGACACAGCTCTCAAGGCCTACGGCAAGACCGGTAATAATGTTCGTAGCCGGGCCTGTTTCACTTGCCTCGGCAATTCTTCTTACCGGCCCTGCTGCCGTATAGTATTCTGTAATAAGACCGATAAGGAAGCCACCAATGGCGCCAACGAGAACAGCTACGTAAGCGCCAAAACCAATGCCTGCCATCTTGACGCCGAAAAAGGCAAAGACCAGAAAGAGGACGAGAGCAACGATGGTTGAATTTCTCAGGGCTGATGCAGGATCTGAGTTCTCAAGAAGCTTCATTGCCCCGATGCCGATGATGGATGCAACAAGGCCAAGCATGGTGAGCAGGATGGGGAGGCCCATAAGCGCCTCAGTCGACCCGAGAGAAGCAACCTTTGATCCCGCCGCAGCCGTCGCACCAATGGCAATAGTCGCAATAATAGACCCAACATAGGATTCGAAAATATCAGCACCAAGACCGGCTACATCACCAACGTTATCACCAACGTTATCGGCAATAACACCGGGATTTCTCGGATCGTCTTCAGGAATACCTGCTTCTACCTTACCGACCAGGTCTGCACCGACGTCAGCTGTCTTAGTGTAGATACCTCCACCAACCCTGGCAAAGAGCGCTATCGTTGAAGCCCCCATGGCAAAACCGTTAATGACAGCCGCTGTTTCAGGCTTGCCAAAAATGATAAAAAGAACACCGACACCGAGAAGCCCCAGTGATGCTACGGAAAGACCCATAACGGAACCGCCGAAAAAGGCCGTTGCAAGGGCCTTTGCCGATGAAGGCTTGTTAAGGTTTGCCGCTTCAGCAGTTCTCACGTTTGCTCTCGTTGCCGCCTTCATACCAAAGAATCCGGCAACCATGGACGAGACGGCGCCAAAAATATAAGCGATGGAAGTGTTGATATTAATAAATGCGGCGAGAAGAAGCGCCACAACAATAACGAATGCAATAAGGATCGTATATTGTCTTTTAAGGTAGACCATTGCGCCATCATGGATGAGCGTGGCGATCTCCTTCATTGTTTCATTACCTTCGGACTGTTTCTTCAGTCCCCCGTAAATAATTCCTGCCAGAACGAGTCCGACCACGGCAATTACAGGTGCTAATGTTAGTAAGTTTCCCATTTTCTTTTTTTTTGCCTCCTTAAATAAAAAATTTAATATATTAAAAAATAAATTCTTAATTAAATCTGTTCATTGCCGTCAAAGATCCATCAGCTATGATAGCTTCGGCGGCATCTGCCGATTTTTCAAGGATGTGATGGAGTTCTTCTCTCTCATCGGCAGCAAAAGGGCTTAGCACATAATTTGAGACATTCCAGCGAGGGGGGGGCTTTCCGATACCGACCCTTACCCTGATGAAGTCTTTCTTACCAAGGTGAGATATAATTGATCTTATACCGTTATGACCTCCGTGTCCGCCACCCGACTTAATCTTGATCCTCCCAAAATCGAGATCAAGATCATCATGAATAACTATAACATCTTCTGCATTGATGTCAATATACGAGAAAAGAGGCTTTACAGCCTCTCCACTCAGATTCATAAAGGTCTGGGGTTTTGCTATTATTACCTGATCTCCGGCAATAATGCCTTTGCCCGTCAGACTCTTGTTTTTTACTTTATCGATACCGATGTCATACCTTTTGGCAAGGGCATCAACAACCATAAATCCTGCATTATGCCTGGTAGCAATGTACTTCTCTCCCGGATTTCCCAGACCGACTACCAGCTTCATGAATCAGGACCTTTTTATTCAGTAGCCTCTTCAGCGGCCTCTTCAGCAGCTTCCTCAGCGCCTTCCCCTTCCACTGCCTCTTCTTCAACCCCTCTTTTGCCAAGGACAACAACAACAGTGAAGTTGACATCGTGAGGAACCTCTACCCCTGCAGGCAGTTCTATGTCATCAATGTGGACAGACTGACCGATTCCAAGTTCTGTTACATCAACCTCGATTAGATTGGGAAGGTCTTTCGGCAGGCAACTCACGGTAAGTTCCCTCCTGATTGGCTGGAGTGTCCCGCCAAGCTCAACTCCCATCGCTTTTCCTGTGAGCTTTACGGGGATAGTTGCACTCATCTTCTGATCCATTAAAAGCTCCTGGAAATCAGCATGAATAAGCTGTTCAGAGACAGGGTCTATCTGTACATCTTTTATGATTGCCATTCTTTCTTTTGTTTTTCCGTCTTCAAAGGTGAGGTTTAAGAGAGTGCTCTGTCCCGTTTCGCTATCAAGGATACGGCCAAATTCTTTGGAAGGAACCTCGAGATTGAAAGGCTCCGACTTGCTTCCATAAAAAACGGCAGGAAAGTTGCCCGTCAAACGAATTCTTCTTGCAGCGCCCTTTCCGCTGTTTTCTCTCACTTTAACGCTTAAATCTTGCTGTTTCACTTTTTACTCTCCTTAATCTATTGCTATTTGAGTCGATTTTGTATTTAATTTTATCAAACAAAAAGAGAACTTACCGAATCATCGGAGTGGATTCTCCTTATGGCTTCCCCCAGAAGCGATGCAACGGACAAAACGGTAATCTTTTCACATTTTTGTCCCTCTTTAGTAAGCGGAATAGAATTGGTTACGACCATCTCTTCAATGTGAGAGGTTTTAATCCTCTCAATGGCCGGACCGGAAAGAACAGCATGGGTACATGAAGCACATACCGTTTTAGCGCCATTTTCAGCCAGGGCTTTTGCTGCATGAGTCAGTGTTCCTGCCGTATCAACCATATCATCAACTATAAGGGCAACCTTGCCTTCCACATCACCTATAATATGCATCACTTCAGCCACATTGGGAGCCGTTCTTCTTTTATCGATAATGGCAAGTGTTGCACCCAGTCTTTTTGCGTAAGCCCTTGCCCTTTCAACACCGCCTGCATCAGGTGAAACGACAACGATATCGTCACCCATTTTCTCTTTAATGTACTTGAGCGCAACGGGCATAGCGTAAATATGATCGACGGGAATATTAAAAAAACCCTGGATCTGTCCGGCATGGAGGTCCATCGAAAGGACCCTCGTCGCTCCTGCCGCATTTATCAGATCGGCTACAAGTTTTGCCGTAATAGGCGTTCTGGGGGCGGCTTTTCTGTCTTGCCGGGCATAACCATAATAGGGGATAACGGCCGTAATATTACCGGCAGAGGCCCTCTTCATGGCGTCGATCATAATGAGAAGTTCCACCAGGTTCTGGTTGACCGGCGAACAGGTCGACTGAATGAGGAAGACATGCTTACCCCTGATATTTTCCAGTATTTCTACCGACACCTCGCCATCACTGAAGGTCTTTACCTGTGCCTGGCCGATGGGAACATTAAGATAGCTGCAAAGCTCCTGGGCCAGTAATTTATTGGAATTTCCGGAAAATATTTTGATTTTATCCAGCATGATGATTCTTTTTTACACTTCTTTCTGTTTTGATTTTTTTGATGATAAAAAGCCTGCCCCTGGCCTCAAAGAAGTGGCTGGGGCGGGAGGGTTCGAACCTCCGAATGCCGGAATCAAAATCCGGTGCCTTACCACTTGGCGACGCCCCAGTAAAAAAAGAAAAACAGGACAGAAAGAAAGAGCTGAAACAATTCCATACCTGTTTTATATGCAGCTAACCTTCCGATTTGCTTAAACGGTAGCCCTGACCAGTTCTTCTTTATATTCGTTTAAAACGGCAGACTCTATTACTTCCCTCATGTTGTTGTTTAGCGGATGGGCTATGTCCTTGTACTGCCCGTCTTTTCTCTTCTTGCTCGGCATAGCGACAAAAAGCCCCTCATTCCCATCAATAATCTTGAGGTCCCTGACGATAAAACAGTCGTCAAAGGTAATTGTTGCAAATGCCTTTAATCTCTCATCATCTTTACTTACGGGAAAAACCTTTACCTCTGTTACATCCATCTGCCAACCCTCCTAACGTTGTGATTGATTCAGAGGCTGTTAACCAAAAATGAGGACCAGCCCCTAGCAACGACATCCCCCCCCATGGCAGCAAGGGAACTTTCTGCCTTACTCCTATTTTTATAGAGACCAAAAACGGTGGAACCGCTGCCTGACATTAATGCTGCCATGGCTCCATATCTTAATAAAAGACGCTTTGCCTCCCGGACTTCAGGATAGATTTCAAATGTAACATTTTCAAGGTCGTTTATCATATTGGAACGAACCGTTGAAAGATTGTGATTAAACCTCGTAATATTAAGGTTTTTACCCTCTTTTGTCAACACTAAATTAAGTTGACTGAATATCTCTCCCGTTGGGACATGGATCCCCGGATTTATAAGAATGAGCCATAGAGTGGGAAAGCCTTCAACAGCCACCAGTTTCTCACCGACGCCCTCTGCAAGGGCAGGTTTTTGAAAAATAAAAAAAGGAACGTCAGCCCCCAGGCTAAGTCCCATTTTTACAAGCTCTCCTGTTTCTGCTTTTTCCCCCGTCAGGCTGTTTAACCCCATGAGAACCGATGCGGCATTACTGCTTCCTCCGCCAAGCCCTCCCCCCATAGGTATTTTTTTTCTGATATCAATATGTATGCCTGTTTTCAGTTTTTTCTCCTCAATGAGGAGAGAAGCTGCCTGCCAGGCAATATTCTCTTCACCTGCCGGCACGGAAGGATCATCACAAGTGAGACTAATCCCTTCATCCTTAAGAGTCAGCCTCACTTCGTCGTAAAGCGATACCCTCGCCATGATCATACTTAACTCATGATAGCCGTCGGGGCGCTTTGCCACAACATGAAGACTCAAATTGACTTTTGCCGGTGATAAAAAAGCAATGCTGTTCATAGGGTATATTCACTTTGTTACTGGAATTTTATCATTATATTTGCAGTTATCCCGTTAGGCAATAAAAAGTTCCCTTTTTTTGATCATCTGGAACATTACGTCAACTAATTAATTGTCGACAGATCTCTTTGACTTATGCTATCGTTTTTTATTTAAACTTATCCGAACCGATTGTGAATTATTTAACAGAGGAGACATAAAAAGACCCATGAAAAAGGCATTAATCTCAGGTGTAACGGGGCAAGACGGGTCTTACCTTTCCGAACTGCTCATTGACAAAGGATACGAAGTTCACGGCATCATAAGAAGGTCGTCATCCTTTAATACAGACAGGATAGACCATCTTTACCAGGACCCTCACAAAGCCGGGACAAAACTTTTCCTCCACTACGGAGACCTGTCGGACGGTACAGGCCTCAGAAGAATCGTGGAAGAGGTCATGCCCGATGAAGTTTACAACCTGGGAGCCCAGTCTCACGTAAAAGTCTCCTTTGAAGAACCGGAATATACGGCTGACATTGACGCCATAGGCGCCTTGAGACTTCTTGAAGCCATTCGTGATTACCGTGACCGCACAGGTCATGATGTAAGGTTTTACCAGGCCTGTTCATCAGAGATGTTTGGCAAGGTTGCCGAAACGCCGCAAAAAGAATCGACTCCCTTTTACCCCAGAAGCCCCTATGGCGTAGCCAAGGTTTTCGGCTACTGGCAAACGATAAACTATCGCGAGGCATACAAGTTATTTGCCGTTAACGGTATCCTTTTTAACCATGAGTCTCCAAGAAGAGGAGAAACATTTGTAACAAGGAAAATAACAAGGGCTGCAAGCAGAATCAGGCTGGGCCTCCAGGATAAACTCTATCTGGGAAACCTGGAAGCCAAAAGAGACTGGGGATTTGCAGGAGACTATGTAGAAGCCATGTGGCTTATGATGCAGCAGCAAGAGCCTGACGATTATGTCGTTGCCACAGGCAAAACCTGTTCTGTAAGGGAATTTGTTGAAAAAGTCTTTAAGAAACTCGATCTTGACTGGCAGGAGTACGTGGAAATCGACCCACGATATTTCAGGCCCACGGAAGTCGATCTGCTCCTTGGAGACCCATCAAAAGCGAAGGAAAAATTAGGATGGTCGCCGAAAGTAAACATTGACGGGCTTGTCGAAATGATGGTAGCGCACGATTTTGAACTGGCATCCCAGGAAAAAACACTGAAAGACGCGGGGCACCTTTTTAGCGGCAGAAGAAATCACGAGTAAATTTATCGTCAGGCCTTGATATTGGAAAAAAAAGCTAAAATATATATTGCAGGCCATAAGGGACTTGTGGGCTCAGCTATTGTGCGAAAGCTTCAGTCGGAAGGTTATAAAAACCTCCTCTTTGGCGAGCGCAAAAAAACAGACCTGACACGTCAAGGTGACGTTGAATACTTTTTCAGGAAAGAAAAGCCTGACTATGTATTTCTCGCTGCAGCCAAAGTCGGGGGAATACTGGCAAACAACTCATATCCGGCTGATTTTATTCGTGACAACCTGTTAATTCAAAACAACGTTATCGAATCAGCCTATAAAAATAATGTAAAAAAACTCCTTTTTCCGGGATCTTCCTGCATCTACCCGAAACATGCACCTCAACCGCTTAAGGAATCAAGTCTTCTTTCCGGCCCTCTTGAACCAACAAATGAATGGTATGCTATTGCAAAAATAGCCGGAATTAAAATGTGTCAGGCCTACAGAAAACAATACGGATTCAATGCAATTAGTGTTATGCCGACAAACCTCTATGGACCCGGTGATAATTTTGACCTTGAAACTTCTCATGTGCTTCCCGCTTTAATGAGGAAGTTTCATGAAGCAGTTGAAAAAGGGGCCAAAGAAGTAACCATTTGGGGAACAGGCAATCCACGGCGCGAATTTCTCCACGTAGATGATCTTGCTGATGCATTGCTTTTCCTGATGAAAAACTATGAATCGGAAAAAATTATTAATGTAGGAACAGGGAGTGATATTTCGATCAGGGAACTTGCCCAACTTGTAAAAAATATAACAGGCTTTCAGGGAAACCTTATTTTTGACAGCGCCAAACCGGATGGAACACCTAAAAAACTCCTCGATAATTCATACATTTCATCACTGGGATGGCAAGCAAAAATCCCTCTTAAAGAAGGAATCAAATCAACCTACGATTGGTACAGGCAAAACTGCAATTAAAACATTACCCCCTCTTTATTTCAGAACTTGCTGCCGCTAAAATCAGGAGATAAACATTTTCCCGCATTTCCAGCTATTTATTTGCCATTGACTTGTTTAATCATCTTTGACTATACTTGATATCCCTCGGTTAAAATTAGCGCTATTATATCAATTTGATGAATAGAATTTCGCATTTGCCATACGCTTGACCAATCACTTAAAACGATTAAAATGTCATAAATAACGAAATAATAGTTTTTATTTTTTGATATTATTTAAAAAGGGAACCTAACCTATGGAAAAAGAACGGATTGTTTCTGTCATCGGATTGGGCTATGTCGGTTTGCCCGTTGCTGTCGCCTTTGGGAAGAAGAGAAAGACCATTGGCTTCGACATCAACTCTCTTCGTATAAAAGAACTGATTGATGGTTTCGACAGGACAGGGGAAGTTGAACCTGATGATCTGAAAGAAGCGGATATATTATACACTGACAGCACTGAAAAACTGAAAGAAGCGGATTTTCATATCGTAGCAGTACCGACTCCACTGGATGACGCCAAACGTCCTGACCTGACTCCTGTTGTCAAGGCCTCAGAAACTGTCGGAAAGGCGATTAAATCAGGAGATATAATTGTATACGAATCGACGGTCTATCCCGGTGTGACGGAAGAAGAGTGTGTTCCCATCCTTGAAAAGGTATCAGGCCTTAAATGCGGCCCCGACTTTAAGGTTGGTTACAGCCCCGAAAGGATTAATCCGGGAGACAAGGAGCATACCTTTACAAAAATCATGAAAGTTGTTTCCGGACAGGACAAGGAAACCCTTGAGATTGTAGCAGACGTGTACGGCTCCGTTGTAACGGCAGGCGTTTACCCTGCCGAGAGCATCAAAGTAGCGGAAGCGGCAAAGGTCATTGAAAACACCCAGAGGGATCTCAACATTGCCCTTATGAATGAACTATCCCTTATTTTTGACAAAATGGATATTGATACGGCAAGCGTGCTTGCAGCGGCAGGCACAAAGTGGAACTTTCTCAAATTCAGACCGGGCCTCGTAGGCGGTCATTGTATCGGTGTAGATCCTTACTACCTTACCTACAAGGCTGAAAAAACAGGATATATTCCACAGGTTATACTCGCAGGGCGGCGCATCAATGACGGCATGGGTGAATTTATTGCCGGCAAAACGGTTAAAGAGATGATTCACAATGGCCATACCATTCTTGACAGCACGGTAACGGTTATGGGCCTGACATTTAAAGAGGACTGCCCTGATTTACGAAATACAAGGGTAACGGATATTATCAGGGAAATGGAGGATTTCGGGGCCCATGTCCAGGTATGTGATCCACTGGCAGAACCGGAAGAGGCCGAGGAGGAGTATGGCATTAAGCTTACACCGATGGAAAAGCTCAAGCCGGCTGATGCCCTCATAGCAGCAGTTGCACATAAGGAATTCAAAGAGCTGTCCACTAAAGACCTTCTTAAGCTGATGAACGAAAAACCGGTCTTTATTGACGTCAAATCCCTTTATGACAGGGATAACCTGGAAAAAGCAGGCGTCAGGGTATGGCGCTTGTAATTAGGAGAATATGTAGATGAAAAAAATATTGGTTACCGGTGCGGCAGGTTTCATAGGCTCCCACCTGTCAAGGCGGCTTCTCGACAGGGGCGACGTTGTAACAGGTCTTGACAACCTCAATGATTACTATGATGTAAATCTGAAGAAAGCAAGACTGGCAAGGCTGGAAGGAGACGCAAATTTCAGTTCTTTAAACATAAACCTTGAAGACAAAGACGCCATGGCAAAACTCTTTGCAGATAACAGGTTTGACGTTGTCGTCAATCTTGCCGCCCAGGCCGGTGTCAGATATTCCCTTGTAAATCCCTATGCCTACATAGAAAGTAACATTTCAGGATTTATTAATATCCTCGAAGGCTGCAGACATTCCGCAGTGGGGCACCTGGTCTACGCTTCTTCTTCATCGGTCTACGGCGCCAACACAAAGATGCCTTTTTCTGTTCATCACAATGTGGACCATCCCGTATCTCTTTATGCAGCCAGCAAAAAGTCCAATGAACTCATGGCCCATACTTACTCTCACCTTTACAAGCTGCCCACGACAGGTTTAAGATTTTTTACCGTATACGGTCCCTGGGGCAGACCTGACATGGCGCTTTTCCTTTTTACCAAGGCCATTCTGGAGGGGAAACCGATCGATGTATTTAATCACGGCAAAATGAAACGCGACTTTACCTATATTGAGGATATTGCAGAAGGGGTCATCAGGGTTATTGACAAAAAACCTGAGCCCAACCCCCGGTGGAGTGGAGACCAACCGGACCCGGGCACAAGTTATGCCCCCTACAAAATTTACAACATAGGTAATAACAATCCTGTCGAACTGATGCACTTCATTGAAACAATAGAGGATGCATTAGGAATGAAAGCAGAAAAGAACCTTATGCCCATTCAGCCGGGAGATGTGCCTGCAACCTACGCCAATGTCGATGATCTTATAAATGATGTGGGCTTTAAACCGGCAACACCGATAGAAGAAGGGATTGGCAACTTTATCAAATGGTACAGGGAATACTACGGACTTTAATATTTCCTTTTATCTCATTTTATTAAGCAATTAATCCCCGGGGAGAGTTAATGTGAAACTGCTGGTCACAGGCGGAGCAGGGTATATCGGCAGTCATGTTGTAAGGCAATTGGGCGAAGCCGGTCATGATATTGTCGTCTATGATAATCTTTCAACCGGTCACGACTGGGCCGTTCTTTCCGGTGAACTTATTGTGGGCAATCTCGAAGACAGGGAAGGCCTTGACAAGCTCATGGAAAAGCACCGATTTGAAGGCGTTCTTCACTTTGCAGCTCATATCGTCGTACCTGAATCGGTAGAAAATCCCACAAAATACTACCTTAACAATACCTGCAATACACTCTATCTGCTTGAAGCATGCCGGAAACAGGGCATAAAAAACTTCATTTTTTCCTCTACGGCAGCAGTCTACGGCATGCCTGAAGGTGGCATTGTCTCCGAAGAATCCCCTTTAGCTCCTATCAATCCTTACGGTTCATCAAAGAGGATGAGTGAGCAGATGCTAATGGATCTTGCCGCAGTGACTCCTTTGAATTACGTTATTCTCAGGTATTTTAATGTGGCAGGTGCAGACCCGGAAGGGAGAATCGGCCAGGCAACACCTGAAGCGACGCATCTCATTAAGGTCGCCTGTGAAACCGCTCTCGGCAAAAGGGAGAGCGTTACTATTTTCGGAACTGATTATGACACTCCCGACGGAACGGGAATAAGGGACTATATTCATATTGAAGATCTTGCTTCAGCCCATGTAGCAGCGCTTGATTATCTGAAAAAAGGGGGAACTTCCCGGATTCTTAATTGCGGTTATGGTCACGGTTACAGCGTCAGGGAGGTTCTCAATACGGTAAAAAAAGTTTCAGCTGTCGACTTTGAAGTTAAGGAAGGACGAAGGCGGGCAGGAGATCCCCATCAACTGGTTGCTTCCAATCAAAAAATCAGGGATGTGCTGGCGTGGACACCCCGCTATAATGACCTGACAAGGATCGTCGAATCAGCCTTTAACTGGGAAAAAAAGTTTCAGGCAAAAAAATCTGCTCAAGAGGCATAAATCCGGAGACCATGGTCCAGCGACCCTTTCCAGCCTAGAAAGACTCTTCCCTCTTCTCTTTTCATCATCTTTTTCACTCAAATGTATTTTTTTTAAAAGGACAAGCCGCTTTTCAGCTTTTCTGAAAAATCGCAATCACTTGAGAGAGAAAAAAGAGGACGGCACAAACAAGCACCATCGTTGCGCCAGTGGCCGTATCCCAATAATAGGAAATGACAAGTCCCGTAACAGAGGCAAGCAGGGCCGCTGCCATTGAATACCAGAAAAGGCTTGCCACATTTTTTGAAAGGATTCTGCCCACGGCAGCAGGAACAATAATGAGGGCCGTAACGAGAAGAATGCCGACCACCCTGATGCAGAGGCAGACAACAAGGGCAAGAAGGATGGAAAATATATACTCGTAAAGCGTTGTAGGAACCCCCTTCGTTTTGGCCACTTCTCCGTTAATTGCCATGAGGATAAGATGGTTGTAAAGGTAAACGGCAAAAAGGAGAACAGCCAAAGCAAGGAGGGCCATAAGAACAATTTCCCCTTCCGAAACGGCCAGCACATCGCCATAAATAAAACTGTGCAGGTTTCTTGTTAACCCCCTTTTTGCACTGATAATAACAATACCGAGAGCAACGGATGTAGAAAAAGCGACACCGATAATGGTATCAACGGAAAGGTCTGTTTTTTTCCGTACCTTTACAATAATACTTCCCACAAAAAGGCCGAAAAAGACCATGGTAACAACAGGGTCTATGCCTGCAAGAATACCGAGAGCGACGCCGGTAAAAGCCGAGTGGCTGATAGCGTCGGAGTAAAAAGACATCCTGAAATTAACAACATGTATTCCCATAGCCGCCGCAGCCGGAGCAACGAAGAGTGTCGCCAGAAGGGCCCGCTTCATAAAATCATGAGAGAGCCAGTCAAAAGGGAAAAGGATTCCCATAAAATTGTAGATAATATTAAAAACGGCTTCCACTACTGTTTCTCTCCATGATGATGTGAACAGCTGTTATGGTCGTAAAGGCCCATATGGAGACCATAGACCTTTGAAATAGTCTCATCAGTGAGAACCTCCACCGTCCTCCCCTGGCATTGGACCGTTTTGTTGATGCAGATCACATTATCTGCATGGCTCGTTACAACAGACAGATCATGGCTGACAAGAACAAGGGTAAACTTACGTTCATGGTGCAGCTCATCGATGAGGTCGCAAAAAAGCTCACCACCGGCCATATCCACACCGGAGACAGGTTCATCAAGAAGAAGAATATCGGGATTATCCATAATGGCAAGGCCCAGAAGAACGCGCTGCAATTCACCACCCGAAAGTTTACCCAGCGGCCTGTGGGCGAGTTTCGAAGCCCCTACACGTTCAAGGCTTTTAAGTGATTTTTCTTTCAGTTCCTTATTAGCGCCCAGCCAGAGAGGTTTTTTCTGCCTTGCAAGACAGAGATAATCGAGTACAGTCACAGGCATACCCCTGTCAAAATCAAGCCTCTGGGGAACGTAAGCGATGACCGGTTTCCCTCCCCCATGCTCACGGTTCATACAGAAATCAATTTTCCCCCTGTAAGGGATAAGTCCCATCATGGCTGAAAGAAGTGTCGTCTTCCCCGCCCCGTTTGGCCCAATAATTGCCGTTGTCTCACAACAGTGGATCGTCACATTAACGTCATCGAGCAAAAGGGCATCACCCACTTTAACGTTAAGGTTCTCTATCGTTATGGCATGTGAACATTGATCAGACATCAGCAAACACTATTAGCCCCCATATCTCTTTCCCTGAAAACTCTCTCTCCTTAGCAGCTCCCTGTCTATGCCGTTAAGCACTTCCCACTTTTTAATGGACCATTCGGGAGCCAGCAGATAACCACGAAGCGGATCACCTGTAAGGCGGTGAATAATGGTATGGGGAGAAATCCTCTCCAACACATCACAAACGAGACTGATATACTCATCCATCGCCATGGGGCTCCACTCGCCCCGCCCGTACATGCCCGCAAGCTCCGTCCCTTTGAGGGCATGCATGAGATGGAGCTTTATTCCACCCGCTTCAAGCTCGCCTATCCCTTGAGCGGTCTCAATCATATCACTTTTCGACTCACCGGGCAGCCCCAAAATAGCATGGAGACAGATATTGAGGTCCATTTTCCTGAGACGGCTATAGGCATCAAAAAAAGCGGCATAATCATGGCCCCTGTTTATGGTTTCGAGACTTTTGTCATGAATGCTCTGGAGACCAAGCTCTACCCAGAGATAGGTTTTATTATGGTAGCCGGCAAGGAGGTCAACAATTTCTTCAGGCAGGGTATCGGGGCGGGTGCTTACCGCCAGCCCTGCCACCCCTTCTACGGAAAGGGCCTCATCATACATTTTTTTTAGCAACGACAAATCGCCATAAGTGTTTGTAAATGATTGAAAATAGGCAATGAATTTTTCCGCCCTGTTTTTCTTCTTCATCACCTCCATACCTGCCCTCACCTGCCCGCGAATAGTCAGCGCCCGCTCTGCTCCGATAGAGGCCGCCCCCCGCTCACAGCAGTAGATACAGCCTCCCGTTGCAACCGTGCCGTCACGGTTTGGGCAGGTAAAACCGGCATCGATGGAAACACGATATACCTTGCAGCCGAAATGTTGTTTAAGATGATGATTAAGGGGATTGTAGCGCTTGCCGCCCCAGTGGTTAAAATCCATTACTCAAGTCAATATTCCTTTTTGAGCAATTGTAGCACAAAGTTGAGGACAGGGGCCCGGGTTTCTCACAAGTTAAACTTGCGAAACAGTTCAAGAGCAGACACTAAGTGGCCTTGCACAGAGTAAATATTACGGCGCCTTTACCTAAAGCACCTCTTTCAGGCAACGTTTTTTCCCCGTAAATTGTAGAGGGCCAATCTGTCTGTTAATATTTTACTATTATCTCCCTTTAATCTTCCTGGCCGGATGCCTTTAATTTCAAATGGAAACTATTCAGATAAATATTTCTCTCGCCATATTTATAATCATCCTATTAATGAGTTTAGCAGCCGATTATGAAAATAAAAAAAAGGAGAGGAATGAAAGGCTCCCTTTTTCAAATAATACCTTCTCTGATTTTTTTTCCATGCTTGCAAAGCTTTGCAAGGCCGATGGTTTTGTAAAAAAAGAGGAAATTCGTCTTATTACCCAATATATGAAAGAAGAACTAAAGCTCAATCAATATGAGCAGCAGGAAGCCATTTCAATATTTAATAAAGCCAAAAATTCCAATTCATCATTTGAATTTCATGCAAAAAGGTTAAAAAGGGAAAATAAAGAGAATACTTTATTTCTGAATGAGGTAATAGAACTTCTCTTTTTTGTTGCAGTTGAAGACAGCCATCTCAGCAGGGAAGAGGAAGTTCTTATTATAGAGGCCATCAATATATTTGAGGTTCATGACAACGCCTACTTCAGGTATAAAGAGGCTGAAGCGGAAAAAGAACCGGAGAACGACAATGCGCCTGACGGCAGGTACTTCCTTTCACTTGGGTTGACAAAAGCGGCAGACCCCTCAGAAATCAAAAGGTCTTACCGAAAACTCGTCAAACAATATCATCCTGATAATGTTCAACATTTAGGGGTAGAATTTCTTGCTTTAGCTGAACAGAAGATGAAAGAGATTAATGAGGCTTATAACTATTTAAAAGAAAAGCTGGATTTTTAGAATAGTGAGGTCCATTCGATCCCCAATATGGCTGGTGGCAAGTTCGAAAACGCCGGGCTGGCCTGAGAGCCGCTACAGAGGATAAAGGGGCAATGAATCCTCTTTCAGAAAGGACTCTTAAGCGTTCTTTGCCAATCCCGGAGCCGGCGCCAACTATAATCAATTTCGTCATGTGCCTGTTTCATTGAGACTTAGCGTCAACAATAAGCGGAAAGCGGCCGCTTTTGCCATGCCTTACCATTTCATCATCGGCACAGGATTTAATGGGTGCCTCAAAAACCACTTTACAGCCCTTTTTACCAGATTCTCATGAAAACCGGAATTAGGGAATTTCTCTTTAACACGCTCCAGACAGGATCCGGGGACTCCAAACTTTACCAGCCCCAAAGAAAAATCAACCAGGTCTCCTTTTCGGAATATTTCTACAAGGGGATACTTTTCATGGGCATATTCTCTTATCTTGTGATGTTCGCTAATCATCAAAGATATTTCATTCACCCAGGACTCAAGGTTGTTTTTCTTTAGATATTCTACTGCCGGCGGGATAGAAGAAGGAATGTAATCGATAGTATCCTCAATCCATATGCCTATATCATGAAAAGCCGCCGCAATGATGATCTTTTCTTTCTCTTCATCGCTACAGGGCTTAAGGCAAAAACAGAAATTAATCATTCGGTACACATGGTTTCTATACCCATTGTACTCATGGCCAATGATTCCTTTCCATTCCGCCAGTATAGCTTCCAGCAGCGGGATTTTTTCTTCAATGATCATAGAGCTCTCTCTTAACGCAAAGCCAGGACACAGGCCCGGCTTAGCCTGATTGCGTTCAAATTGCCAAAACCGATTCAGCAAAGTGCAAATTTGCGCATCATGTTTATTGATTGGTTAGACCATTTTGTCATTGTTTTTCAAGCAGAGCAGAGTGGCTGAAATATATTTTAGGGGAACCAATTATTTTGTACCCTGATTTTTGTGCCATCGATAAAGTTTTCTTGAAATCATTAAGCGTTACATGCAATTTGGGCTCAGCCAGCAAAAGCTTGCCTTTGCTCTTTACTATGGCTTTCAGTTGCTTAAGAAAGTTAAATTCATCTGGTGTTTCGTGTACCATCCAGAAGGCCAGGGCGAAGTCTGCTTTTTCGTTTATTCCTATGTTATTTTCTTCACATAAATAAGTGGTAATGCGGTGGGCAAGGCCTGCTTTTTTTGCTCGCTTTGTCAAGATATCAAGCATTTTTTGTTGAATGTCAACGGAAATGATATTCCCTGTTTCACCGACAATTTTGGCCATACCGATTGAGAAATAACCCATGCCACAGCCAATGTCGATGGCTGTCATTCCCTTATGCAGATAAGGAATAAATATTTCTTCCGGCTTATGGATTATACGCCTTAATGGATTGTCAAAGGTATAAGCTAACCACCAGGGGCAAATATGTTTTTCCATTCCTCTTATTCCGGAATTGTTGTCTTTTTTATATTCTGTACAAGGTCTGACGTTGGCCTTAACCGGCATACCCCGGCAGTGGGCCATTGGTGCTGTTAAAACACAAATCGAGCGCTTCGGAGGTATGTCCCGGTTGAACGTCCTTCTTATCTGTACTTCTAATTATTCATGTCACGCTATATCCCTGTAAAACGCTTGCATTGGAAAATACCTGCCCGGACATTTTGTTGATTCACCCTTTGTCATACCGTGCCCCGTTATATTTTTCAAGCTTATGCCATATTTAGACATAAGTGACCTTGTAAGCTTAACCAGTGAGTCATACTGCTCTGCAGGTGGCGCTTCTTCTTCAAAATTACCAATTAGACAAATTCCAATTCCTCTAAAATTTCGGTCTATGTTGTTTGCCGAAACATGTGCTCCCCATATGTCATATGACTGACGCCAATCACTGGCAACCTCTCCCAGACCCAAGCCATTACCATTTCCTATTACATAATGGTAAGGAATAGCATCAACAGGATCATTCGCTTGTCTTTCATTGTGGATTTTTTGTAGAAACTCTATATTTCCATATATCAATTAGCGTTTTATCTGTAGTGCCAGCGGCATTAACAGATAAAATGAGGTTGAACTTAGCCGCTGGATTTAATGTTACATCTATACTCTATCTCTATGGGGATTGCAAAC
>JAOUBX010000084.1 GCA_029860075.1 Deltaproteobacteria bacterium
TTATGAAAAAAGGGGATATCGATGCTGTCGTTGTCGGGGCCGACAGGATAGCCGCTAACGGTGATGTTGCCAACAAGATCGGAACCTATATGGTAGCAGTGCTGGCAAAGAGGCATTCAATCCCATTTTATGTGGCTGCGCCGCTTTCGACAATTGATATGAATATTTCTGACGGCAGTTTTATTCCCATCGAGGAGAGGACGCCAAAAGAGGTGACACACATTAAAGATAAAATGATTACGCCTGAAGGGGTTGCTGTATTGAATCCCGCCTTTGATGTGACTCCCAATGAACTGGTGACGGCCATTATTACTGAAAAGGGTGTTGTTAAAGGGGACTGCGAAAAAGGACTTAAGGATTTATTTGTGAAGGATTAGCTTGTAATTTATTTTGCAGTGATAAAAAAGTTATGGGAGACTCTCGTCTCCCATAAAAAGGAGGGTGTGGGACTGTAAAGTCCCACACTGGTTGAGGTGTGTTTAGGGTGTGCCTTGTTCAGCTTTAAATGTTAATCCCGATGATGAGTATAAGGCTGAATATGAGGCCGAGTACTTTTGAAGTTAAGATTAGCTCGTTCATTAGCGTCTCCTTCTTTTAAAGGATAAGGGCAATGATAAGGGCCAGGCTGAAAATGGTCCCCAGAATTTTTGAAGTTAAGATCATTTCTCTCATAGTCATTGCCTCCTTTTTTTCTTAAGTTATTTAGCATGAAGCGTGCCAGGTTTTTTTAGTGTGTAAAAAGGCAATAAAAACAGCGGTTTGCCGGGTTCGTAAGGTTTCCGTGTTATGGCTTTATTGTTTTTTTCTTTTGTGTATATGTTTCGTTGATGAAACAAAATTGCTTCTTGTTGAGGGGGGCGGGAAAAATGCTTTTTAAATCAATCAGATACAGGGTGTTTCTTTTTTGAAACATTGTTTGTTGTTGAAACGGGCGCTGTTTCAGGTTGCTTGCCGGGGAGGAATTTTCAAAAAAAATGTTCTTACCCCTTTAGGAAAGGTTTTTTATTGCCGGCAGTATTTTATCCATAATTTCTCCGGGTGACAGGTTGTTGCAATCAAGAGACAGGTCTGAATGGTTTTTGTAAAGGGGGAGCCTTTCTTCGTACAGGCTCTCCATGCTTTGCCCCGGAATCCTTGCCACGCCTCTTTCATTCATGCAGGAAAAGCGTTCTTTTATCTTCTGAAGATTGAGATCGAGGTGAACGATAAGGCCCGATGATGCCAGTTTATTCATTGCCTTTAAGCTGTAGATGACGCTTCCTCCTGTAGAAATGACTGATGATGTAGCGCCAATAGCCATTACATATTTTTCTTCAAGGGCCAGGAAGTGTTTCATTCCTGAATGAGAGATGATTTCCCCGAGTCTTTTTCCTTCACCCGATTGAATGAGCAGGTCCGTGTCTATAAAAGGTCTCATCAGGCTTTTGGCCAGGATCTCACCGACAGTGCTTTTACCTGTGCCGGGCATTCCTGTTAGAATGATGTTGGCAGTCTCCTTGAATTTCCTCATTTTGCCGGGCGCTCCCTTGCCGGGTTCATTTTTTTGTCTCCCTTGTTAGGAGTATATTTCATGCGCTGCCGATTTAAAATAAAAAAGCGCTATTCTGATGGGATGTGTGTCAGCTTTGGGAATCACTGTCTCTTTTAATGTTCTGTTGATTGGTTATGAGTCATGATCTTCTTCCAGATGATTCACTGTTCGCATAAAAAGTGATTGACTATTTGTTGTCGTTAGTGGTATTTATTTCTGTTTTAACAGACTATTTTAAAGGCAGTTAATTAATGCTCGATCTGAGGTATCTCAGGGAAAACTGGGATGCAGCCGAAAAAAAACTCGCCACAAGAGGCGGGGCTTGTAAGCTCGATGAAATAAAGGCGCTTGACGAAGAAAGACGGGATCTCGTTGCTGAAGCGGACAGCCTTAAGGAAAAAAGAAACAAGGCCTCCCGTGAAATCGGGCGCTTGCAGAAGGAAAAGGGGGATGCAACTCCCCTCATGGCGGAAATGAAGGAAGTTTCTGCCCGGATCAAGGCGATAGATCCAAAGCTCTCTCAAATCGATGAAAAACTTCATGCCCTGCTTTTAACTGTTCCTAATGTGCCTCACGGATCTGTTCCTGTCGGGAAAGACGAGAAGGATAATGTGGAAATAAGGGTGTGGGGTGAAAAAACCGGATTTACTTTTAAGGCCAGACCTCACTGGGAAATCGGCGAAACCCTTGGAATCCTTGATTTTGAACGGGGTGCAAAAATAACGGGTGCACGATTTACCCTTTATCGGGGCGGCGGGGCCCGTTTAGAGAGGGCGCTCATTAACTTTATGCTCGATCTGCATCAATCGGAACATGGCTATGAAGAGGTGCTTCCTCCCTTCATTGTTAATAGCGAATCCATGACCGGCACGGGGCAGCTTCCCAAATTCAAGGAAGATCTTTTCCAGCTGGAAGGGTTCGATTATTATCTTATTCCGACGGCTGAAGTTCCTGTTACGAATATTTTCCGGGGAGAAATCCTTGAAGCAGAGGAGTTGCCCAGGTGTTTTACCGCTTATACGCCATGTTTCAGGAGCGAGGCGGGTTCCTATGGCAAGGATACGAGGGGGCTTATAAGACAGCATCAGTTTAACAAGGTGGAACTCGTAAAATTTGTGAGCCCTGAAAATTCTTACGATGAACTGGAAAAGTTGCTTGCAGATGCAGAAGAGGTTTTAAAAAGGTTGAAACTTCCCTACAGAGTTGTTAATCTATGCACCGGTGATATCGGTTTTTCATCTGCCAAGACTTACGATATTGAAGTCTGGCTTCCCGGGCAGGAATGCTACAGGGAAATTTCGTCGTGCAGCAACTTTGAGGATTTTCAGGCGAGGCGTGCCGGTATAAGGTGTCGTCCCCGGGGAGAGAAGAAAACCGCTTATTTGCATACGCTGAATGGTTCCGGGCTTGCTGTGGGGCGAACCCTGCTGGCAATTCTGGAAAATTACCAGCAGGAAGACGGAAGGGTTGTTATTCCGGAAGCGCTAAGGCCTTATATGGGGGGAATGGCAATGCTGGAAAAAGTTACTTAGGTTCTTTTACATAGTGCAATTGTGGAGGAGTGGCCGAGTGGTTGAAGGCGGCGGTCTTGAAAACCGTTGAACGAAAGTTCCGTGGGTTCGAATCCTACCTCCTCCGCCATTTTGTTTTTTGGCTGGAATCAGGTTTCTTTTTTATGAAAAGCCCGGAGAGGTGTCCGAGTGGTCGAAGGAGCACGCCTGGAAAGCGTGTGTACTCTAACCGGGTACCGAGGGTTCAAATCCCTCCCTCTCCGCCATGTTTCAGGGCAGGGAAGGTTTCCCTTGGGATAAAAGCCTGGTTTGGAAAATTTAAAATTTGCCTGGAGAGGTGTCCGAGTTGGCCGAAGGAGCTCGCCTGCTAAGCGAGTGTATGTCGAAAGATGTACCGAGGGTTCGAATCCCTCCCTCTCCGCCACTAAGTTGGCAGGGGGCTTGAGTGGTAAGGAAATTTACCGGATTTTCCCGGTGGCAAAGGGGGTATGTGATCCCAGGCAAAAACAGCAGTGTTTGTTTAGACGCTCTTTTATTTTCCGGACTATTTCTTCTTTCCATAACGGGATGTTCTGACAGGGAAGAGAAATCCCTTCCCGAAAAGCCACTTCAGAGGGCAGAAGTAAAGCTGGAGCAAAAAACGTCTCTTCCGCTGCCTTCGGTCGTTACGATTCCCGAAGACATCCGTTCTGCCTGGGCAGCAATCAGGATCGAAGTTGGCTACCTTGGAAGAGCTAAAAAAAAGACGCTTCAAATAGCTATCGGTGAGGAGAAGGAAATTGCCGGGACCAGCCTGAGGATCAAGGCAGTCAGCTTTCTGCCTGCTTTTCAGATGGATGGTCATGAAATAACATCGAGGTCGAACGAGCTTGAAAACCCGGCTGCACAAATTGAGGTTTTCGATGGAGAGAGGCAGATATTCAAAGGTTGGCTTTTTTCTCTTTACCCAACGACACATGCCTTTACGCATTCCAGGTACAGCCTTACTCTCGTCGAAGGGGTAGCGGCAGATAAAAGATAATTATGCGCCCTTAGCTCAGCTGGATAGAGCAACTGACTACGAATCAGTAGGTCGGGAGTTCGAATCTCTCAGGGCGCGCCATTTTTTCCGCACCAGAGTTAATCATATTGCAGGAAGAAGATCACTATTACATGGGGCTGGCCCTTGATGAAGCCCGAAAGTCTTTTTCAGAGGGTGAGGTTCCCGTCGGAGCCCTTATCGTTTCAAAGGGCGAGGTTTTTGGCAGGGGGAGAAACAGGGTAGAAAAAGAGTGTGACCCCACCTCTCACGCCGAGATGGTTGCCATCCGGGAAGCAACATCTCACATAGAAAGCTGGCGCCTGTCAGGTGCGACACTTTATGTTACCCTGGAACCCTGCACCATGTGTATAGGGGCAATTGTCCTGGCAAGGATTGAAAGGCTGGTTTTTGGTTGTTTCGATCCCAAAAGCGGGGCTGTAGGTTCTTTGTATAACATTGCAGCCGAAGAGCGGCTTAACCATAAAGTTCTTGTTACATCCGGCGTAAGGGCTGCCGAATGCAGCGGTATGCTTAAGCGATTTTTTAAAGAACTAAGAGATACCAGAAAGAGTTGCAGATAGAAAACAGGGGGTAGCCGCTTTTTGATTTCTGCAATGTCGATATTAAAAGATGTGCTAGTTAAGGACGGTTATTGTTGATAGCTGGGCCCTGCGCGGCAGAGAGATGTAAACCCCGTCAGGTCCGGAAGGAAGCAGCGGTAGCGTCAGACTCTGGGTGACGCAGACCAGTCCAGCTATCAATAATAACCGTTTTTTGTTGAGGTTGAAAAAATGTCCTATCTCGTTCTTGCCAGAAAATGGAGGCCCCGGAGCTTTGATGATATTGTGGGGCAGGAGCATGTTACCAGAACTTTAAAAAATGCCATCAGCAGCGAGAGGGTGGCTCATGCTTATCTTTTTACCGGTGCAAGAGGGGTTGGAAAAACCTCTGCCGCCAGGATTCTGGCCAAGGCGCTTAATTGTGAGTCGGGGCCGACGACGGAACCCTGTAACCAGTGCGGGCCCTGCAAGGAGATATCTGGCGGCAGCGCCGTCGATGTCCATGAAATAGACGGTGCTTCCAATACGGGTGTCGATGATGTGAGGGAACTTAAGGAAAGCGTCAATTACCTTCCCTCGCTTTGCCGTAAAAAGGTGTACATCATCGATGAAGTGCACATGCTTTCAACGAGCGCTTTCAATGCGCTTCTCAAAACATTGGAAGAGCCTCCCCCTCATGTTATTTTCATATTTGCAACGACGGAGCCTCATAAAATTCCCGGAACCATTCTTTCCCGGTGCCAAAGGTTCGATTTTAAAAGAATCCCTATAAAAATTATCTTTGACAGGTTGAACAGGATCGTTTCTGAAGAAGGCGTCGAAATCAGCGAAAAGTCACTCATGGTGATAGCAAGAGAGGCTGATGGAGGAATGAGGGATGCCCAGAGCCTGCTTGACCAGGTGATCTCCTTTTCAGGCAGGAAAGTAAGCGATGAAGATGTTATTGATGTCCTTGGTGTGATTGATATGGCCCTTGTCCAGGAGGCGGCAAGCGCCATTATCGAAAAAGATTGCAGAAAAGCCCTGCAGGTGGTGGAGCGCCTTTTCAATTTTGGCTGGGATGTAAAAGAGTTTGGCAAAGCGTTGCTCGGCTACTTTCGTAATCTTGCCGTTGTCAGGGTTGCTCCGGGAGATAAAACCCTTATTGAATCAACGGACGATGAAGTTGATGTGATGAAGAAGGTTTCCGAAAATGTTGCCGTTGAAAACCTCTATCTCTATTTCGATGTTATGGCCAGGGGGCTTGATAATGTGGTCAGGTCGCTTCATCCGAAAATATCTTTTGAGATGCTTCTTCTTAAAATGACGACGCTCGAATCCCTTGTGGCTATAGAGGAGCTAATTAACCTTTCCAGGAACGGTGGTGGGCAAGGCGACCCGCTGCCTGACAGACCTGTATCTCCTCCCTCACCTGAGAGAAATAAAGCGCCGCAGGAAGTTCCTGAAGAGAAGCTCCCCCGGGCAAGAAGTGTTGAAGAAGCCTATGTCTCCTCCCCTGCGAAAGGGCCTTCCGGCAAGGATTGGAAGGGTTTTGTCGCCTTTGTAAAAACTAAAAAGGCCGTCCTCGGTCCCATCCTGGAACATTCCCACTTAATCAGTATGGATGAGAAGACCATTGTCCTGGCTCCGGAAAATGATTTTTCCCGTGAGAAGGTGAAAGATGAATCGGAGGTACTAAAAGCCTTTTGCAAGGAGTATTTCGGCGAAGAGAGGGCCGTCGATGTGAGGGCTCTTGAGAAAAGCGTAGAAAAGATAAACTCGATTCATGAGGAGCAAAAAAAAAAGGAATCTGATTTAAGCCGAAAATTGAAGAAAGAGGCGGCAGAGCACCCTGTTGTTCTTGAATCTTTAGAGGTTTTTAAAGGAAAAATAGAAGAGATTAAAACGGAAAAGAATATTAATGAATAAGGTATGGAGGCAATATGGCTAAAGGATTGTCGGGTATGCTGAAGCAGGCCCAGAAGATGCAGGAGCAGATGACTAAATTACAGGATGAAGCCGCTAAAAAAACAACGGAAGCCACATCCGGTGGCGGGATGGTGACTGCCGTTGTCAATGGTAAACAGCAGCTTTTGTCCCTTAAGCTGGAAGAAGATGTGGTAGATCCTTCTGACATTGAAATGTTGCAGGATCTTATCATTGCTGCCGTGAATGAAGCGATGAAAAGATCTCAGGAAGAAGTAGCCGCCGAAATGAGCAAACTTGCCGGCGGGATGAAAATACCGGGATTGTTCTAAATTGGTTGACTTTTGAGGTACTTTTCTGTTATTTCATATTACTAAAAAGACAGTGGATGGCCATTTTTGCAAAAGCGATTGAGAGGTTAATAAGGGAGCTGTCGAAGTTTCCAGGAGTTGGTGAGAAGACAGCGACAAGGCTTGCGCTTCATATACTGAGATCTTCCCCTGAAGATGTTCACTCCTTATCCGAATCCATTCTGGCTGTGAAAGAAAAGGTGCGACTCTGCACTGTCTGTTTTAATATCAGCGACTCTGATGTTTGCGCTATCTGCTATAATGAGACAAGAGATAGCAAGGTTGTCTGTGTTGTTGAAGGGCCGCAGGATGTGGCAGCCATAGAAAAGACCGGGGAGTTTAGAGGCAGATATCATGTTCTGCATGGCGTGTTGTCACCTCTGGACGGTATCGGTCCTGAAGATCTCAAGATCGAAAGTCTCGTTGAGAGAGTTGTTGCCGGCGGGGTCGAAGAAGTTATTATGGCTACAAATCCGAAAGTCGAGGGTGAAACGACAGCCCTTTATGTGGCAAAATTGTTAAAGCCTTTTGGTGTTAAGGTGACCAGGCTTGCTCAGGGTTTACCCATGGGGGGGGAACTTGAATACTTTGATGAGGCAACGGTTTCAAAGGCACTGGAAGGACGAAGACTAATATAGAAAATTTATATAAAAGAACTGCAAGTTTTTATAAGAGATAAGGAGAGAAGCCATAATGAGTCTAGAAAGCTCTACTGCTGAAAAAATTAAAGAGGAAAAAACCAGGGGATCTGCTGAAAAACCTAAATATCAGGGTACCCGGACCACAACGAACGGGAATCAACTCGTTTCTTACTATACGGAAGCAAGGTTGTCTGATGCAGGTATCTTTTATCCCATTACACCCAGCACCGAGATGGGCGAACTCTACCAACTCAGCTTTGCCCAGGGTGAGCTTAATGTCTTTGGTAATCAAAAAGTCGCTATTGAAACTGAAGGTGAGCATTCAGCACAAGGTGGCGCCATTGCCATGTCACTTACCGGTAAAAGGGTTGTTAACTTTACCTCCGGTCAGGGGATTTTGTATGGTGTTGAGCAGTACTACCATGCTCCCGGCAAGTTATCAACTATGGTTCTTCAGGTTTCCGCCAGAGCAATCACCAAGCATGCCTTAAACGTTCATTGCGGACATGAAGATGTCTATGCCGCGCTCGACACAGGCTGGATTGTTCTCTTTGCCAAAGATGCCCAGCAGGCCTCCGACCAGGCACTTATTTTGAGAAAAGTTACTGAAAAGGCGCTGACTCCAGGCATCAATGCGCAGGACGGATTTTTAACTTCCCACCTTGAAAGGACTTTCCTTGTTCCTGAGGCGGATCTGATTCGGGAATATCTGGGTAGAGCTGATGATATTATCGAATGCCCGACAAATGCCCAGAAAGAACTCTTTGGGCCGACACGGCGGAGAGTGCCCGAGTGCTTTGACCTTAAGAGCCCTGCTATTTTAGGTCCTGTTCAAAACCAGGAGCATTACATGCAGGGTGTTTCTGCAAGACGTTATGCTTTTGTTGAGCATATTCTTGGTTTCCTTGAAGAGGCCTATGAAGAATTTGGCAAGCTGACAGGCCGTAACTATGGCCTTATCAGTGAGCACAATACGGAAGACGCCGATACGGTTTTCGTATCCCTCGGTTCTTCTGCGGAAAATATTGAAGCGGCAAGTGACTACCTGAAAGAAGTAAAAGGTGAAAATGCCGGTGTTGTTCATGTTAACGTCCTTCGCCCTTTTCCTGCAGAGGCTATTGTCAGGGCCCTTGGCAACAAGAAGAACATTATTGTTATGGAGCGTGGTGATGACCAGCTGGCGACTGAAAATGTTCTGGCCCGTGATATCCGCAGTGCTCTCTACAGTGCGTTCAAGAAAGGTAAGATTTCTTCATTGCCGAGAATTTTTAATGGTGTCTATGGTATGGGGTCCAGAGATTTCCGTCCTGAAAATGTTTTTGGCGCCTGGGAGTTTGTTACGGGCGGTCGCGCAAGGCAGGATGGAAAAACAGCTGCCCATAATGAAAATCTCTTCTATGTAGGTATTGACCATCCCTATGCGGTAAACAGTGATAATACTCCCAGTCTGCTTCCTGAAGGCGCCATTGCAACCCGCTTCCATTCCATTGGTGGATGGGGTGCCATTACGACGGGGAAAAACCTGGGTGAAATTTTTGGACAGCTCAGTGATTATATTGGGCGGCGTGATAACAGGGTTGATGCAGAAACAGGCGCCGTTGAAGAGGTATTGCATGTTAGCGCTAACCCGAAGTATGGGTCTGAAAAGAAAGGGGCGCCAACTAACTATTTTCTCGTTGTTGCACCGGAACGAATCCGTGTCAACTGTGATTTAAGGCATGTTAACGTTGTTCTTTGTTGTGATCCCAAGGCCTTTACTCACACGAACCCACTTCAGGGGCTTACTGAAAATGGCGCATTTCTCTGGGAGTCAAATGAGACTGATGATGCCAGGGTCTGGGAGCGTATTCCGAAGCAGTATCGTCAGGAAATTATTGACAAGAATATTAAAGTCCATGTCCTTAATGGTTTTAAAATTGCTGCAGAGGCGACGGACCGTGAAGACCTCCAGTACAGAATGCAGGGGAACTCGCTTCTCGGCGCTTTCTTTGCTGTTTCTACCTTCCTGAAGGATAATAATATTCCTGATGAAGAATTCCTCGGCATGGTGCGGAAGCAGTACGAGCATAAGTTCGGCCGCTTTGGAAAGGCTGTTGTTGAGTCCAACATGAAGGTTATGTCGGCCGGTTTTTCTCAGGTTAGAGAAATCCCCCACGGCTCCGTTGATGCGCCTGATACCTCCAGCATGAGAACCAATCTCATTGAGCCAAAAAGGGTGGAAAAGCCGAAGGACCATGAGCGCATTCCAATGCACCAGCGCAAGACATTTGATGATGAATTTAAGTCCGGTAAGGGCTATGATCAGGCGGCCACACCTTTTATGGCAACAGGCGTTATTGCTGCAGGTACGGGTGATACGGCGAGCAAGTATGTTTCACGCCGGCTGGTTCCTAAGTTTATTCCCGAAAACTGTACCCAGTGTATGGCCTGTATCAACTCCTGTCCCGATACGGCACTTCCCAATACGGCTCAGGATATCTCGACTGTCATGATCAAGGCAGTACAGAACTACGTTGATAATGACGAGGCAAGAAAGCGTCTGCTTGAGGCGGCAGTGCCCGTCAGTGAGGCAATGCGTAAGGTGATGATTGAAGAGGCGGCAAAGAAGGAAGGGCCTGTCAAGAGTGTTGCCGAGATTGCAAGGGCCGAATTTGCAGCCTGGGCTGAAAAGGATGAGTGGTTTTCTTCCGAAAAGGAACAGGGCGCAGAAGCGCTTAAGCAGCTTGAAGAGATCGTCGATGATCTGCCCCTTGCCTATAAGAACGTTAAACAGATCTTTAGTGGTAAGGAGAAGAAAGAACCCGGGGCAGGAGGCCTTTTTTCTATTTTTGTTTCCGACCTCTGTAAGGGGTGTGGCGAGTGCGTTATCGAATGCGGTGATCACAATGCGCTCGAGATGGTGGAAGAGACACCGGAAATTAACGGAAAGCATCTTACGGCTGAAAAGTTTCTAAAACTTCTTCCCGATACGCCGCAAAAATATCTCGGACTCTTTGATGCAAAATCACCCATGGAATCCAAGGCGGCGGCACTCCAGAATCACTTCATGGTTCAGAGTAACTACCAGTCTCTCCTTTCCGGTGATGGCGCCTGTGCCGGTTGCGGTGAAAAGACAATCTTAAGATCTGTTACTTCTCTGACCGAAGCTTACATGAGGCCTCTCTATCATGCCAAAGCGGATCGTCTTAATGCGCTGGCCGATAATCTGGAACAGGACGGTCTTGGCAGGTTAGAACAGATGAAAAAGGATAGCCTTGAAAGCTATCGTTATCTCAGAGATACCGTTCTCCATGTTATTATGGGCTATGGTGGAGAGAATGACAAGGATACGGCGGCCCGTATCGAAGGAGAGTTTGATGGTGATGATTCTACGATCATCGATGGGCTCATCACTATCCTTCGTCAGGATGCTTTCAACCACAAGGACCTGCAGGTCATTGACGGACAGGGCTTCAATGGTATGTGTACAATGGCCATGTCAGCCAATACGGGATGTAATACCGTCTATGGTTCAACGCCTCCCAATACACCCCATCCTTATCCATGGATGAACTTCCTCTTTCAGGATGGAGCAACGGTAGCCTGGCTTGTCGGTGAAGGATTTATGCTGAACCATGCGAGACGCTCTGTTATTCCTGAGCGGCTCTCCAACATTATTATGGCCGATGAATCTAAGCCTTTTACGGAGAAAGACTACTTTACCTTTACCCATTTCAGTGATAACAATATGACGGCTCAGGAAATCAGGGAACTTCCAAAAGTCTGGGCTGTTGGTGGTGACGGTGGTATGGGTGATATTGGTTTCCAGAACTGCTCCAAGGTTGTTCTCCAGAACCGTCCGAATGTAAAAATTCTCCTTCTCGATACGCAGGTTTATTCAAATACGGGTGGTCAGAACTCTGATAGTTCTGTCATGACTGGCGGATTCGATATGAACCAGTATGGTGCGGGATCAGAAGGTAAACTAACAGAGAAGAAGGGAATTGCCGAATCTTTCTTTTCCGGTCATGGAAGTCCCTTCCTGGCTCAGATCTCTATGGCGAATGCCGTAAACCTGTACAGGACCATCCTTGAGGCCCTTGACTACCGGGGGATGGGCTTTATTCAGGCCTATACAACTTGTCAACCGGAGCATGGTGTTGGTGATGCTCTTTCTACTGTTCAGGCGCAGCTTGCCCGTGATAGTCGAGGTCTGCCGGAGTTTGTCTATAACCCGGCCGGTGGTGAAAGTATGCAGGAAACACTTAGCATTAAAGGGAACCCTTCTGTTGGTAATGACTGGTACGTAAAAACTGTAAAGCCGACTAAGGCTAAATATAACTATACTGTGGCCCACTGGGCAACAACAGAGGCGCGTTTCCGCCGTCACTTCTTCAAGGTTAAGGCAGAGGCTGCAGATTCGCTGACCCATCTTGATGATATCCTGCTAAGAATTACCCAGCAGGATATTCATCAGAGGAACTTCCTCGATACGACCCATCGCTCGTTTATTCCTGAAAAGGGAGTTTATATTGAGGTGGAGCAATCTGATGGGACGTTCCGGAAGCATGGAATCAGCAGACAGATGGTCCTCTTCTGTGTGGAGCGACGCAAAAGCTGGCGTATGTTGCAAAGCCTGGCTGGTATAAAAAATACCGACTACGAAGCCCAGAAAGCGCTTCTGAAAGATTATGAAGCAGGAAAGATCAGCGTTGAAGAAATTACCCTATAATCATCATTGTGCATGATAGATAAGTAGGGATAGATAAATACGGGAAGCCGGTTGTTTTTCTGTGCAGCCCTTTGTAAAGCTGAAAATAAAGCGCTTCTGGAGTCGATTGAAAAGGGAGTTGACAGCAGGTGGCGCCCTATCAAGGCCATGAGTGAGAATCCTGAGCTATAGGCAGAATATTGAATAAAAAAAAGTTGCCATTTGAAGGTTCATCTGCTACTATTCCCAACTGTGAATGCTTTTATAAGATAAGGAGAGGTTAGTTATGGCGAATCCTCAATTGGTGATGTATGAGGAGGAATCCAAGCAAGTAAATGCGATCATCGATAAGCTCAACAAAGAGGCAAATGCCAAAGTTGTGTTTGTTGTTGATAAAAACGGTCAGCTTATTTCGAGCAGTGGAGAGACGGAAGGTCTCGACGCGACCTCACTTGCTTCGCTAACGGCCGGTAACATTGCGGCTACAGGCGGTCTCGCCAAATTGCTCGGCGAAAAGGAATTCTCTATCCAGTTCCATGAGGGTGAAAGAGATAACATCCACATTACCATCGTTGGCGGGCGGGTTATACTTGTTGTCATCTTTGATCAGAGATCTTCACTGGGACTGGTCAGATTGAGGGTTAAAAAGGCAAGTGATGAGTTGGCCAAGATATTTGAAGCATTGGCCAAAAAAGCTGAAAGTGAAGCAGCAGCAGGTGAGTCGCCTTTTGCGGAAATTACCGATGACGACATAGATAATCTCTTTAGTTAAAGGATGCTGCCTATATGTCGTTTATAAATTACTCTTCAAGAGAGATCAACTGTAAAATCGTTTTCTACGGCCCTGGCCTTTGCGGGAAGACAACAAACCTTCAGCATGTCTATGGTAAAACCAACCCCGATGCTAAAGGAAAGATGATTTCCCTGGCTACAGAGACGGAAAGAACGCTTTTCTTCGATTTTCTTCCCCTGTCGCTTGGCGAAATAAGAGGTTTTAAAACGCGTTTTCACCTCTACACTGTACCTGGGCAGGTATTTTACGATGCCAGCAGAAAGTTGATTCTCAAGGGTGTCGATGGCGTTGTCTTTGTTGCAGATTCACAGGTAGAAAGAATGGAAGCAAATATAGAGAGCCTTGATAACCTTAAAATTAATCTTAAGGAACAGGGTTTTGATCTTGATAAGGTTCCCTTTGTCATTCAATATAATAAAAGGGATTTGCCAAATGCAGCGCCTGTTGATGAATTAAAAAAATTATTGAATCCTGGCGGGGTTCCGGATTTTGAAGCCTGTGCCGCTACCGGTGAAGGGGTTTTCGAAACGTTAAAGGCCATTTCCAAACTTGTATTGATAGAACTTAAGAAGAGTCATTAATTTTTGTTCCCCGGTAGCTCAGTCGGTAGAGCAGGTGGCTGTTAACCACCTTGTCGCTGGTTCGAGTCCGGCCCGGGGAGCCAAAAATGAAAAAAAAGCCAGGGCATTTGCCTTGGCTTTTTTATTTGTTCTTTGCTGTTGCTTTTTTGAAATAGAATTACAAACCGATCTTTTTCCTGCTTAATTAAAATAGTTCCCACTTGGTTGTCTAATGTTAACCAGTGAATCTGGACTTCAATTCTTATGATATAAAATTTCTACTTTCCTTTGAGTTTATTTCTTATTTGTGTTAATAAATAGGCATTGCTATGGAGTACATGACATTATGATTCAAATCAGGTTTATAGAAGAACGTATTAAATATACGGGTAAGGAACTGAAGTCTCACTTTGCCTACAAGGATTTTGATGTGGAAGGAGACTCGATTATTGCCTTTTGCGGTATTTGTGACGTTGCTGCGTCCGATCTCGTTGATCTGGCTGATGCCAAGACTGAGTCCGACATATACAGCGATGATATGCTCCACTTTATTGCCGAGTTTTTTGATAATGACCTTGAGAAAACTATTTTAAGGCAGAGACTTCTTATGGCTATTATTAAAGAAGAAATCAGGCTGAGATCGGATACGAAAGTGATCCGGATTGGTGACGATATTTATGAAGGGGATCATAAAGTGACGGTTTCAATCGCTACCGCTACCACTGTTTCAACGATGATACATGCCGGTGTTAATATTGTTTCGGACTTTGCTCCTGTAAAGGTTAAAGGGCTCAAA
Organism: Deltaproteobacteria bacterium; assembly: GCA_029860075.1. Lineage (NCBI taxonomy): Bacteria > Pseudomonadati > Myxococcota > Myxococcia > Deltaproteobacteria bacterium. The sequence continues at coordinate 14,359 of JAOUBX010000084.1, forward strand.
GATTATGGAATAGATGCCCCTCCCTTTGCTCATTCCGTTATGGAAAAATTCAAAAAGGAAATGGAGGGTATAAGAATTGCCCGCTGTAAGGTTAGAGGTGTAGAGTAATTTTGAAAGACACTGCCAGTCTTGTTGAAATATTTTCGTCTATTCAGGGAGAAGGGATATATATCGGGAAAAGACAGCTTTTTATTCGCTTTGCTTCCTGTAACTTAAAGTGCGGTTACTGTGATACGCCTGTCGAGGACTCAAGTGTTAAGAAATGTCTCGTGGAATGGGATTCCGGATCGGGCGAGTTCGACGAAATAGACAATCCCTTATCTGCTGAAAAGCTAGTGGCAATTGCAGAAAAGTTTCTTTTAAAAAAACAATTTCATCATTCCATGAGCCTGACTGGAGGAGAACCTCTGATTTATGCACCTTTTATTAAAAAATTTCTTAAGCTTTTAAAGGGCGCTGTTCCCGTCTATCTGGAAACGAACGGCACCCTTTGCGATGAGCTTGCAAGCATTATTAAATATGCAGATATTATATCGATGGATATTAAATTGCCTGAAACGGCAGGGATAGCGCCTCAGTGGAATAATCACAAAAAATTCCTTGAAATCGCCAGTGAAAAGGAAGTATTTGTAAAGACCGTGATGAAAGATTGTACGAATATTGATGAATTGGTCAGAGCAGCCAAACTCGTTTCAGAAGTTGATGAAAATATTCCCTTTGTAATCCAGCCCCTCACCGTTGAGGGTGGTCTGGAAAAAGGGGCGGAGCCATCCTGTCTTTTCAGTTTTTATGACTATGCATCATCTTATCTGAAAGATGTCAGGATTATTCCTCAGGCACATAAAATGATGGGCATATTATGATAAAAGGAGGTAGTATTGGCCTTTAGCGATTTGAGAGATTTTATTAAATTTCTTGAAAAAAAAGGAGAGCTTGTCAGGGTTGCAGCGGAAGTCGATCCTTATCTGGAGATGACGGAGATCCAGAAAAGAGTACTTGAAGAAGGAGGCCCGGCGCTTCTTTTTGAGAATGTGAAGGGGAGCAAAATAAAGGCGCTGGGTAACCTTTTCGGTACCGTGGAAAGGGTCGCCATGGGGCTGGGGAAAAAGCCTGAAGAACTGAGGGAGGTAGGTGAGCTACTTGCTTATCTTAAACAGCCCGAGCCGCCTAAAGGCTTTAAAGATGCTCTCGGAAAATTGCCCGTACTCAAACAGATGCTCAATATGCCGCCCAAAACGCTCTCCAGAGCATCCTGTCAGGAAGTAGTTTTGAAGGGCGACGATATTGATCTTGCTCAATTCCCTATCCAGTCATGCTGGCCCGGGGAACCGGCGCCTCTTATTACCTGGCCCCTTGTTGTTACTAAGGACCCGGATACGGAAATGCATAATGTCGGTATTTACCGCATGCAGGTAGTGGGCAGGGATAAGACGATCATGCGTTGGCTTCACCACAGGGGAGGGGCTCAGCATCACGCCAAATGGAGTGCTAAAGGAAAAGCAACCCCTTGCGCTGTCGCTATTGGGGCAGATCCCGGCACCATACTGGCTGCCGTAACACCTGTACCTGATACCTTATCTGAATATTCTTTTGGAGGACTTCTCCGTGGGGGAAAAGTTGAACTTGTCGAATGTAAAACCGTTCCTCTCAAGGTGCCTGCTTCAGCCGAGATTATTTTTGAGGGTGAAGTTTCCATGGTGGAGACGGCCATGGAAGGGCCTTATGGAGATCACACGGGTTATTATAACGCAGCTGAGCCATTTCCCGTCTTCAAAATTAACTGCATTACTCACCGTAAAGATCCCATTTATCATACTACCTTTACCGGTCGTCCACCTGATGAACCGGCCATTCTTGCCCTGGCCCTAAATGAGATTTTCGTTCCTCTGCTCAAACAGGCCTTTCCTGAAATAGTCGATTTCCATCTTCCCATGGAAGCCTGTTCCTACAGGATGGCTGTTGTTTCGATGCAAAAGCAGTATGCGGGCCATGCCAGGAGAGTTATGATGGGTGTCTGGAGTTTTTTGAGACAATTTATGTATACCAAGTATGTTATTGTAGTTGATGACGATATTGATGTGAGGTCATGGAAGGATGTTATGTGGGCGCTTTCGACTCGCGTTGATCCCCTTCGAGATACGGTTATGGTTGACAGGACGCCTATTGATTACCTCGACTTTGCATCGCCTTTGGATTCTTTAGGTTCCAAGATGGGTATAGATGCAACCAATAAAAGGGGCGCTGAAATAAGCCGTGAATGGGGTACGCCCATTAAAATGACTGAAGAGATCGTCAAAAGAGTAAATGAGAGATGGGAGGAACTTGGCCTTTCCGGCAAGTAGCATTTTTTATGAGAATATTTCAAAAAAGTTGGCTTCATATTTTATTTGCAATTCTGTTTATTTTATTGTCTTCTCAAAATATTTCTGCTTTTGTAAGGGAAAACGGTACGCTTATTGTGGAAGTTGCTCTTAATTCCTTTCCCTCTGAAGCGGTTCATATTCAAGATAACGTTGGTGATGAAGATTTCTTTGATAATTTTGAAGATGAATTTGGAGATCCTTCTGAAAATGAACCCTTTGATCCCCTGAGTGGTTATAACAGGGTTATGACAACCTTTAACGACAAGTTTTATTTCTGGTTGGTTAAGCCGGTAGCAAAAGGTTACAAGTTTGTTGTTCCCGAAGGAGGGCGCCTGGCTGTTAATCGCTTTTTTAAAAACCTTCTCTTTCCTGTCAGATTTATAAATAACTCGCTCCAGTTAAAGGCCAGGGCTGCCGGTGTGGAATTAAGCCGCTTTTGTATTAATTCAACGGTGGGAATACTGGGTCTCTGGGACCCGGCAAAAGACTGGCTGGAACTGGAAGCCTATCCTGAGGATTTCGGACAGACTCTCGGCCATTATGGTGTTGGCAGTGGTTTTCATGTTGTATTGCCCATTCTCGGCCCTTCGAATCTTAGAGATTCAATTAGCCTCATTCCGGACTATTTTCTTGAACCTGTTAGCCTTATTGAACCAGACCTTGACGAACTTGCTGTGAAGTCTTATGATAAGCTCAATTATACTTCACTGCATATTGGTGAATATGAGAGCCTTAAGAAGGATGCCGTTGATCTTTACCCCTTCTTGAGAGATGCCTACGAGCAGAACAGAAAAAAGAAGGTTAAGGAGTGATTATGAAAAAGCTTGTTTATTGCATACTGTTTCTAATAGTTTTTTGCCCACCCGCCGCAGCGGGAAAAACCGGTGATGTTGAAATACTGCTAAAGGAAAAAATAGATAAGGTGCTTGATTTATTGAGAGACAAAAATCTCGATAAGAAGCAGCGAAACGAGGGTATCCTTGAAATCGTCGATCCAATGTTTGATTTTAAACTTATGGCAAAGCTGAGCCTGGGAAAGAAACACTGGCCCGGCCTTAATAAGGATGAAAAGAATGAATATTTAGAGCTCTTTGTAAAGCGGATGAAGGAATCCTACCTGGAAAAAATGGACCTTTATACGGATGAAGATATGGTCTATGATGAAGCAAAAGCGGTTGGTAAAAAGGTCCATATGAAAACCTACCTTGCTTCCAGGGACAACAAGCTTGAAATGCTTTACAAGTTTTACCGCTCTGGTGAGCGTTGGAAAGTTTACGATGTAGAGATTGAAGGCGTCAGCATTATTCAGACCTACCGGTCTCAATTTGACGGTGTACTCCGGGACGGTACCGTTGCGGACCTTATTGCTAAACTTAAAAAACCCGGGGAATTCAGCAGTGTTGAAGTCAATAACTAGTGTCCATCCAGAAACTATAATAAATCAAACTATGTTTTCAATTCGGAAAGGAGGGATTTTTTGCAAGGTCAAGGAAATCAAGGGTTTGCGCGGAGATGTA
>JAOUBX010000085.1 GCA_029860075.1 Deltaproteobacteria bacterium
GTTCCCTGTTTTGGCAACTATGGTGACCCTCACATCGGTTATACCGTTGACAACGGTATAAGGAAAGGCCGTAGCCGTGCCATTTGTCAGGGAAGTCCAAACCTGATTATCAGTAGGTACTGCGCTGTAGACCTGGATCCATCCGCCGTCATTCACCTCGATAATTATTGAATGTGGCTTCGTATTACCCGATAGAACGGCATGTTTAGTAAAGGCAACAACATCGGATGCATTTGTAATCTCACTTCCCGCTACAATTGATAAGCCCGTCTGCGTAATGATACCCGTTTCAGTCTGGTTTTTGCCGGCTGTAGTTAGCACATAAATAGAGCCGCTGCCATCGGCAGTGTTTGTATTTCCTGCGTCATAGACAGCTCCCGTTACAGTTCCGGCCAGTGTCCAGTTCGCACTGGTGTTATAATTGCCATTGGCCACCATCTCAGCCGCCAATGCCTCCAGTGGAAATGGAAGGAAGGCAATGAGAAGCATCGTCGTATACCGTAAAACAGTATAACTAATATGCTTTCTGAGTAATCTTCTAATCATACTCATCGTCTATCCTCTGTCCCTATATATTCTAAAATAACAATCCATATACCTTACCTCATAAAATACCCTAATTCAAACCTGGACACGTTAATCCCCGGCAGTAGCCGGGTCCTGCCATCCCTTGGATTCCTTGAAGTGGCATCTCACATTTGAGCAGGTCTTCATCGTCGTACCCGATGATACTCCTACTACACCGTTATAGACCGGCTTGTTCGATCCAAACTGATGTTGTGTAGAGAATGTGCCGAAACTGATGACACGATCACCGGACATATGGTTCGCTGAATCATTGGTATGGCATGTACCACAAACAATTCCCGGTGCTCCTAACCCAAACTCATCGGTTACAGGATCGAGGGTCACCCCCTCGAGGGCGGCAATATGGTTAATATGCTTCACATGAGCACCCTTACCTTCACTTGTAGGTGCATCCTGGTATGGCTTGCTATCACCCACATCGGGTGGATAACCGTGGCAACCACTGCAATCACCTGCCGGCGTGAATCCTGTTGTATGCTCATGACAGCTTGTACATTTGGCCCCATCGTTATGTGAACCGACGCCATCCTGTTTGTGATAGGCCGTTCTCGTATGGCAGGATTCACAGATGTAAGTGCTCGTTCCGTCAGCCATACCGAAACTGTAAACTCCCGTGTACTTTGTAAATATGACCGTTGAAGTATTGGTGAAGGCATTAGGTATGCCTTTGGTATCAGATCCATTAGTGGCAACCTTACTATGAATCATAGCAATATTACTGTCACCATGTGGATCATGACAGTCGATACACTTGGGTATAAATCGCCAGGATGTAAGATTCTTGTAACCATTAGTGGACAGGTTTGCGTAAGAGTGATCCTGAACGCCTGTAATTGAGCTAAATCCACTTCCCTGGAGCTGGCTGCCTGTACCGTGACACTTTAGACAGAAGCCGTCAGGATCGCTGGTCATCAACCTGAAGGGATTAGCCGCATCCCCATGACCGACAGTATTGGTATGACAATCGGTGCAAATCTTGGCTGCAGCGCTGTTACCGGTATAGGCATAGGTTCCCGTCGTTTTCCCGTGGCCGATGCTTGTCCACTGTGACTGGGCTATTTTTGCCTGGATAGCATTATTATAAACGAAATCATCTGTATCATTTGCTGAAAGGTGGCAGCTCTGACATGAAATACCCGTACTGCCCCAAACGACGGAGCTGCCGGCACCACCGTGGCAGGTCACATTATAACAGGTTTTTGTCGATGTAGAGTAGGCGTAAAAACCTTCTGCCATACCGTCACCTACACTGAGATTGTAGAAGGCATTTACGTGGACAACGGTGTTTTTTATACTTACATTATCTGCCGTTGTCGAGGCATGGCAGGTCTTGCACTGAATGCCGCTAAGCACGTGAGGTGCGTGGGAGTTTGCTTTGGGTGAGTTATTGGGGTAGTTGGGCATAGCCGACGTCCAGCCACTGTAAGCACTGTTACCATGGCAGGAGTTGCAGGCCCTGGTCTGGTTCCAGTTAAGAACCTGGTTGGGCGCAGAAAAGTTGCTGAACCGGTTTCCTTCACTGTGGCAATAGAGATTATCACAACTTCCGAAACCACTGTTAACTGTGCTGTCACCACCGTAAGAGCTGTTCGCCGCAATACGGCCATCAGCCGTATAAAGGCTGAGCGTCGCCAGGCCATTAACGTGATTACTGTTGTTTAGTGAAGTTGACGTGCCGAGAACAGTGGCGCTATGGCAAAGCTTACACATAAAATCATACTCGCCGCTCCCTGTGCCGGCATGCTTTGCATGGCCATTTGTCGTTGGCCAGTCACCATTGCCGGCAACCTTCTTCACACCATGACAGTCTCCGCACTGCCCTGTGGCCGCATCGCTCCATATGGGATCTTCCATCGTGCCGCCGCTGGAGGTGAGCCACCCGCCCCCACCGTGGCATTTGACATTCTGGCAGGTCATGGAGTCATCCAGGGTGCCTACATCAGGGCCGCTGTAGGTATAATTAATAATGCCGCTGCGGCCCTTGTAATCACCCGTCGTATAAAGGCCAAAGGCATTAAAATCGAAATTAATCGTACCATCGACGGCATTGTTCGACCCCATACCGCCATTATGGCATTTATTACAGGTTGCGCTCGTTTCACCATATACGGTGGCATGCTTCCCATGCGCTCCGGCAGTTAGTGATCCTGTCGGATTGGAACCACCCGTCGTATCGGCCCCGCCAAGCAGCGTTCCTGCCGTAGCAGGTGGAAATCCGTGGCAGGAAGTACAGGAACCCTTAAATCCCCCTTCATGGGTATGACAGTCGATACAGCTAATGCCTGCATTATGCTGAAAGCCGTCAACGTCCGGTTCGGAAGTATAATTCCTCCAGCGGGGAGAGGCGTCGGAATTTTGTGTTCTTGTATGGCATACTTCACAGGGCCCGCGTCTTTCACTACCCCCTTTGGTAACAAAACCAAAAGACGATTGGCCCGACAGATTTCTGAAGTCGACCTTTTTATTGTAGGCATAATCCTGATTTGCACCGGTGTAAATTTTAAAGGAAGAAGCAAGAACGAAAATATTTCTTGTGTTGTGGGGCGTATGACAATCGCGGCAGACCCTTTCCCAGTTACCATATTTGGCCGACTCCACATCAGCAGAGGAATGAGATTTCAGTTCATGGCAGGATATGCATAAAGTATTATCATTATCCCTGACCAATAGAGCGCCATCTCCCGGAAAGCCACCAAAAACATCGACAGGAGCAACTCTTACATTAAGCGTCATCTCTCTTGAATAACCCGGATTACCAAGGCTGTCACGACCTCTGACCTGAAGTAAATAAGGCTTTTCACCGGTGACGGGAATATCCCAATCGTAATAATAGAAATCAACCTTGGCGCCCCATTGAACAAGTCCTGCGGCTTCCCATGCGCCGTCAACTCCCAGTTCAAAGGAACCTGCGTTAAGTGGTGTATCACCGCCCACATCAATGGCTCTGAAAACGATTCTTACAGGGTAGGAGCCGCCATTGCCGTCAGTCCAGACCGTTTTGCCGTCCGACGGGGAATAGATACTTATTGTCGGGCCAACAGAATCGGCATAGGCAAGAGAGGACAAAAAGAGACTTGAGAGGATAAAAAGAGCAACCGCCAGCGCCACAGATCTGGATGCTGAAATATTTTTATTTTCAGCTGCCTGAACCCCCTTTTTCAAAACTTCACTTTTTTTTATCAAGCAGTGCAAATAAACTCCTTATTATGATCATTATGCTTTAATCCCGCAAAGCCGCTTTTATGCGATCTTCCAAAAAAAGCATGCAATGATTACCCGCCATAGCTCTCCTTTAAATTATAACAAAACAATATGATGACTGACGTTGCAGGGTAAACCCGTAAGGCTAAAGAGCCCTTTACTACCCTAATGGGCAAGAAACATGCCATTTATTTAGGCTTTTCTTTCCATATCGGGTAGTCAAAAAAATATTAATATGAACGAAAAATAACTTTTTTCCACAATAACAGGAAAAATGTATAAGCACTTGATATTAAAGTATAAATTTGCGAAGAAATGAAACTAATTGACTAAATCTTTTGAGAGGAGCAGCGCGCTCCGCCATTTGGCTGCTTGAAATGCAGCACAATACTATCCAAAAGCAACAGAAAGTGCTTTTTAACACATTAATGCCACATAGATCAATAATATTGGGCGGACTGCCGCTAAATAACCACATTGCAGCCAAATAGCTATTTTTTTCTGGGCGGACTTAAATAAGAAAAGCGGTTTCACATATACTTGGCGGAAGGGAGGAAAAACCGGTTATTTTCATTTTCCTCGCTTTTGAGAGGCGGGCTTATTTACCCTTTATTACCATTGAAGAATGATTGATATAATTTGGATTTCTATCGAGGTCCTTGCGGACCAGCCGGGCTTTTTCAACGACCCACTTGCCTTCCATTTTAGCCATGCGGTAGTACATGGTATAATCTTCATCTTTCCAGGGCTGCAAAACGGCGTCCGTCTTTGCCCTTAAGTGCCTGAATTTCCACTTTTCCGCCGTTTCAACATCAGCGCTTTCAGGGCCCGTCATTGAAATCGATTTAAAAACCAGTTCCTTCTGTTCCGATTCCATGTATTTCTTTTCGGCCTTGAATTTCCATACGATCATTCGGACCCTGCCGATTTCCTGCCCCGTCGTGAGACCATCGAGAGATTGAACATCAAGCTCTTGATAGACTCTTACAAGCGCCTCGTTATACCATTTTATGACCTGCCTTATCTGCCTTTCTTCAGGGCTGCTCCTGTCGGAGCAGGAAGCCATAAACAGGAAAAAAAGCAGGCAGAGAAAGGGTTTGCGCAAACTAGCCATAGTTAAAATAATGGATCCTCTCAGAAATCCCTCCCGAGGGGATTTAAGCTCCTTAATTAATAAATTTGCATCTCCATCAGGGCTGGTTAAATATGATGACTTCATCCAGCATGCCGTTAAAGTAGTTCCCACCTGCAAGGGAAGTACCGAGCCTGACCTCCGTCGCTGCCGACAGAGACGAGCCCGTTGTTGTACATGAAGGGCCGTAAGGCGTTCCGTCAACGACAAGATTAATGAGAGAACCATCCCAGGTAACTTCAACATGATGCCAGCTGTTACTAAAGGTGGGAGCAGAGACGCCGCGAAGACATCCTTCCCATTCGGTGCCCGTCTTCAATCTTATCTCCAGCTCGCCCGACGACCAGGCATTGACCTCAAAGGCATCACTCGTGATAATGCCATCACCGCTGTCCTGGTTGCCCGCCTTGATCCAGAAATCAATACGCAGATAGGTGTCAATATTAAGGTTCGCCCCCGGCACTTCCACGTAGTTATTTATACCGTCAAAGGAGAGCGCTCTTCCTTCATGGCTCGTCTCGGTACGGGTAACCGTGTTTATTAAGCTTCCGTGATTATTATTCGTCGTTGCATCTATAACCTTGTCACCACTGGTTAGCGCCTCATCAAACTTCCAGAAAGCCGTAGCGCCTGCGGGAATGGAGGCAAAGCTTCCTGAAATGACTATCCTGTCATTTAGAGGAGGTCGTTTTAAACCATCAAGTATGGTATCGCTAATCGTTATCACGTCGCCCGGCGCTACAGCAAGACTTCCCGTAGTATTATTGAAAACAACATGCAGCGTATCATTGGGATAGGTCACCGTCGACCATGCGGCGAATCCCGGACCGCCAAGACCACCGCCGTCAGGCAGCCAGGAATGGCCGTTATTTAAAACGAGAATAGAGTCAATGTTGCTGTTAACAAGCGGTCCGTTGGTCTCCTCATTAAATGTTATAACCACCTGATCATTTGCCTGAATACCATAACCGCCTGCCGAAAGGTCCTTTGCTCTTGCGCTTTCCATCCAGGTCCGGCGGCGCGTTTTAACCTCAGATGCGCTAAGAGAACGGTTAAAGACAACTACCTCGTCAATGACCCCTTTAAAGAAGTTATCACCGCCGATATTGGACTTGCCCGTCCAGATGTTAATGCTCGACGACACATCGTAATGATCATCGTCAAATGTTCCGCTGGCAGTTCCATTGATGTAGAAAGTTGTGTCGTGTGCCGTACTTGCGCTTTTCTTGCCGCTCCTCGTAACAACAACGTGGTTCCATTCGTTAAGCGTCAGTGTACCCGTCGATTGACTAAGGACCTTACCGCCCAGAGAGCCATTAACATCAGGACTGTGAGAGAAACCGATCTTGCCATCACTGTGTATGGAGAAGTTGTACCTTATGGCTGCTCCGTCTGAATTAAAGAATATGGCGCTGTCTTCAATACTGCTATCGAAAGAGGTCGGTTTGATCCAGGCCTCTATGGCATAGCTGCTGGCAAGGACAAAGGCAGCATTCTCGCCATAGTCAACATAGTCATTGCCGTCGAAGGCAAGTCCGCTGCCGATCTTACCCGTCGTCCAGGTAGCGTCCAGGAAGCCGCCGTTGTAGGAAGTCCCGTTTAGATTGTTATCCGTCTCATCAGTCACCGTATATCCGCTATCATCATAACGCCAGTAGGCAATGGCATCAACAGGGACGTCGAATGTTCCCGTAATAGTCACCGAACCTCTTATTCCCCTGTTATATTGATCTTTTATCGTCCCATCAAGATCGATCGTATCGCCAATGGCAATATCAGGCAGACTGATGTTATCACCAAGAGTAATGGCAAGCGTATCGTCGCTATAGTTAGTGGAAGTCCATGCAGGCCCCGGCGTGCCAAGGTCTCCATTACCATCGAGCCAGGACTTGCCGGTAATATTTAACGCGCTGTTAACGGTTAAATTGGTAAGGGCAGATCCATTTGTCATCCCGTTGAAGGTAATAAGCACCTTATCGCCACCCTGCAATCCTGCGCCCGCTATGGTGGAATCAGCGCCCACGGCGCCTGTCACTCCGGCGCCGTAGCGTTCTTCCGCCTCGGCAAAGGTAAGGGCTTTATTGTAAATCGCTACCTCGTCGATTCTCCCGTCAAAGTAATCGCCAAGCACTGAAGAAACACCAACTCTGAGCGGATTACCGTTAGCCGCTGCATCCAGGGTCGACGCTCCGGTTACGGTCAATGCGGGATTCTTGTCAATATATAGGTACATATCCGTCCCGTCATAGGTGGCAACAACATGATGCCACTCGCCTGTGGAGAGGGTTGCCGAGGTAAGTGTATTCGCCGTGCTGCCCCACCAGAAGACCACCTGTCCCGTCACACCGTTGTCCCTGATACCATAGGCCTCTCCTTTATTGACCCAGACCTGGTTATTTTTATATCCATCCTTGTAAATCCAGAGTTCGATACTTCCTTCACCGATGAGATCAAGAGAATTTTTATCAGCCATCTCGACATAATTTGCCGAACCATCGAAGTTGAATGCTCTGTCATATCTGCCCGGATCGAACCAGGGAGTGGAGCCCCAGGCCGTGCCGTTATTATTGTTTGCCGTTAAATCATTGGCAACGGTTCCCGCCGTTTCATCAAAACTCCAGTGACCAACGGCGCCGACCGGTTTATCTGCATCCGTTCCAAAGGTGCCCGTAATCTGAATTGAAGCGGAAATAGCCCGCAGGAGCGTATCCTTGATCACACCGTTTTGTAAAGTAATGGTATCGCCCACACCGATATCGGCATCTGCCGTCAGTGTTATGGTCAGCGTATCATTTATATTGCCGCCATCATTGCTCCACATATAAGCGCTCGTTGACCCCCAGCCGCCGCCGTTCAGTCCAAGCGCTGTCGGAATGCTGCCGATAATATCCCCATTCGTTTCTCCGTCAAAAGTAATAACAATCTTATCATCCGCCTGAATACCGGAAGCCTCCGGCAAGGGATCGCTGGCAACAGCGCTTGTGGGCCATGCGCCGTAACGTTGCAGGACTTCAGGCGCCGTAACGGAACGGTTATAGACAACAAGCTCGTCAATGACGCCGTCAAAGTAATTGCTTCCATTCTGATTGCCCACAGTCAGCGGGTTATTGTTTGCCGCAGCATCAACAATGTGACTTATTGAATTCTCCGGCTGACCATTGATATAGATAGTAATGGCGCTGCCATCATAGGTACCGGCCACATGGTACCACTTTCCGGCACTCAAAACCGTATTTGAAGTCACTTTAGCTGCCGTTGCCCACTGGAAGGAGACTTTTCCGCCAATTTCTTCGTATAAGCTGAAAGCAGACCCTTTACTCACGATAGTCTGCCCTGCATTATCTGATTCCTTCCTGATCCAGGCTTCCACGCTTCCCGCCTTGGAAAGATCGAGCGAATTGGCATCGGGAACAGAAACATTGTCTGACGTATCCCTTTCAAAGTCGAGCGCCTGTCCGTATCTGCCCGGAGTCCAGAGGCCTCCCGAGACAACACCGTGATTGTTATTGACAGTCGAATCATTGCCGTTGCTTTCGAGCTTCCAGTAACCTACGGCGTTAAGAGGCTCATTGGCATTTGTGCCGAATGTGCCGCTAATCTGTATGGAACCGGATATTTCACGGCCCGCGCCGATAGTATCCTTGATAGCGTTAGCGCCGCTGCCAAGGGTGATCGTATCACCGACGCCTACCGTAGCGCCTGATGCGGGAAGTGTGATAGTCAGGGTATCATAACCGTAAGCATGAGCGCCGCTGTTTGTCCAGATACAGGATGATGGTGTTCCCCAACTGCCGCTATTAAGGGCCAGTGAAGCCGAGATACTTCCGCAGACAGCGGTATTGGCCGCCGGGCTTCTGAACCTGATTATTACCTGGTCACCGGCCTGTATGCCGGGCGCATTATTGACAGCTATCGCCTCGGCGCTCTCTATCTTCACCTTAAACCGTTTTTCTACCTCTGAAAGAATCAACTCGTCATTATAAACAAGGGCTTCATCAATGATTCCACTATAATTGATACCGGCGCCATCTCCTATCTTGAGACTGTCGCTGTTTACAACGGCGTTGGTCGTATAGGACGTAACCGTATTATCAAGTTTTCCGTTTATGTAAAGTTTGAGTTCATCCGTATTGCCGTTGTAGGTGGCGACAATGTGGTTCCATACGCCGGGCTGCAGCGCCGTAGCAGAGGTTATTCCGTAAGTGAGGAAGTTGCCCCACTTGACGGCAACCAGTCCGCTATAAGCATGGATTCCTATCTCATAACCATCTGCAGTTCCCTTGGAAATCAAGGGCCAGAATCCGAAGTCGCCTGCATTCCTCTTTACCCAAACCTCAAGGCTGCCCTGAGTGGTGAGGTTGAGGAATGGCGAATGATTAACAGAAACCAGACTATTGGAGCCGTTGTAGCCAAGCGCATAATTATCGTAGCTTGTATTGGTCCATGACGTATTAGAAGCGGTCCCGGTATGGTTATGAAAGGTTGAATCCGCTATAGTGGCGCCGCTTCCTTCATCAAACTTCCAGTAAGCAACAGCGCCGGCCGGGACATCAAAACCACCGGTTATATCGATGGAATCAATAATGGGCCTTAACAAGGTATCCTTTATCGTGCCATCAAGGGTAATTTTGGTTCCCGGCGTAATATTGGCATCGTTGGTGAGCGTGATGGTAAGCGTATCATTCGTCTTGCCGCCGGCATTACTCCATGTATAAACGCTTGATGACCCCCAGCTGCCACTGCTCAGCCCAAGCACTGCCGATATTGAGGGAAGAAGAAGATCGCCATTGGTCTCGCCGTCAAAGCTTATAATTATCTCATCGTCAGTCTGGATTCCGGTGCCTCCGAACGTTGCGTCACTGGCAACAGCGCTTTCAAGCCACGCGCCATAACGCTGTTCCACTTCAAGTTCATCTATTGCGCGGTTATAAATAACAACCTCATCAACTATCCCGTAAAAGTCACTGGAGCCATTATCAGAAGCCAGGGTTAAAATGTTAGTATTTCCGGCGGCATCAATAATTCTCGAGGGTTCCCTTTTGACAAGTTTCCCATCGACATACAGTTTTAGCGAAGTGCCGTCGTAAGTCCCCACGATATGGTGCCATTCATTGAGAGAAAGTTCATCAGGTGAAGTAACCTTATTGTCCGGATTTGCCCAGGTGAAGACAACTTCACCGGAATTAATTCCCTTGAGACTGTATGCATCTCCCTTACTCAAATAAGTCTTGTTGCCATGGTCACTTTTATTTATCCACATCTCTACAGTACCGGCCCTGGTCAAATCGAGAGAGTTACTGTCAGGCACGGCAACCCGCTCCGGAGGCAAGTCAAAATCAAAGCTGAAAGCCTTGTCAAAGCGTCCCGTTATACCCCGGGTCGGCACGCCGACAACGGATCCGTCATTACCATTAGCGGTCGCATCTGCAACCGCTCCGGAGATGCCGTCCAGCTTCCAGTGAGCAACGGCATTGACCGGTTCATTGGCTACGGTGCCGAATGTGCCCCCTATCTGGACGGAACCCGATATTTCACGGCCTGTGCCGATAGTATCCCTGATAGCGTTGGCGCCGCTTCCGAGAGTAATCGTATCACCGATACCCACGTTGGCGCCTGTTTCCAGCCTTACAGTAAGCGTATCATTGCTGTGAGGATTGCTGGACCAGACACATTGAACCGTTGACATTGGTCCCCAGGTGCCAAGTGGTTCATCAAGGTCCAGAATCGTATTTATAGTTGCAGTATCGGTACAAAGACCGGTGCCGCCGGCTGTGGGGCTCTTGAATCTGATAACTACCTGGTCATTAGCCTGGATGCCCGGTGTATTATCGCCTACAGCAGCATCAGCGCTATCGAGCTTCACCTTATAGCGGCTTCGAATCTCGGCCAGGTCCAACACCTTCTCATAGACAATGACTTCGTCAAGGATTCCGTCATAACCAAAGGCCCCGTTCCGGTGACCGATCCAGAGAGGATCATTATTTGCCTCGGCATCAGTCGAGTAAGTGCCGCCACCGGCCGACTCTCCGTTAACATAGTAGAGAAGATTGCCTCCATTGTAAGTCAATACAATATGATTCCAGGCATTTGCCGGAAGAGAGAAATCGGTCGAATAATTGTCTATTGTCGGCTGGCCCCATCGGGAAGTAAGCTTGCCGCCGGTCCCCATTTCGGTTAACCGGTAAGCCGCAGTGCTGCCTTTGGCCATTAAAGTCTGGTAATCGGCATTAGAATTCTTTCTGGCCCAGACTTCAAGGCTGCCCGACGACTTCAGATCGAGAGAATTATTGTAGTCGGTAACATTCACCCCTGTCGATGATGAACTAAAATCAATGGCGTAGCCGCTATAGCTGGTATTGGTCCACGTGCCGCCGGCAAGGGTGCCGGAATTATTGTAGAAGGTAGAATCACTTGCCGATGACCCGCTTGCTTCGTCAAATTTCCAATAGCCAAGGGCGCCGTAAGGTATGTCAAAATCACCGCTAATGACGACTGAATCCAGAATGGAACGACCGAGTGAATCCTTCATTGTCCCGTTGAGATGAATTTTATCACCGCTGGCAACGGCATCTGTCGACGTCATGTTATTCAGGGTAATAACCAGTGTATCATTAGCATAGTTTATGCTTCTCCAGGCGGAACTATAGATACCTTGAATTCCTTCTTTCCACGTGTGTCCGGCGCTAAGCAACAGAGCAGAACTGATATTATTTTCATCGACAAGCAGTCCGTTCGTCTCCCCGTCAAAGGTGATAATTACCTCATCACCTTCCTGGATACCGGCCCCCTGGCCGGAAGTATCACTCGCCGCCGCAGTGACGAGCCATGCGCCGTACCTGTCTCTTATTTCCGTCGGCGATAAGGACTTGTTGTAAATAAGCACTTCATCAATTAAACCTTTCACCGTGAATGATGATAAGGAATTGCTGCCTATAAACAGGCTATAGCTGTTGGCTGAAGCCCTGGCTGCCGACTGTGGCCCCGCCGCCGGATCACCATTGACATACATGTACATATTAGCGCCGTCATAGGTTGCAACAATATGATACCATCTGTCATTCTCCAGGGCCGCAGGTGTCGTTAAAAGCGTACCGTTCCAGGTAAAGCTTATTCTTCCGGTATTCGTCAAATCCTGGATGGTGAAAACACCATTTTTTTCAACATAAACCTGGCTATTGTTCGGAGCGGCATCCCTTTTCATCCAGAATTCAATCGACGCCTGGCTTGTCAGGTTAAGGAATTGATTGCTGTCGGCAACTTCAATCCGGTCTCCCCCTGATCCATCAAAAGAGTAGGAACGGCCTCGCCTCCCCAGGACGGTTTGTGTGGCGCCTATCCTCACCCCTTTGTTGTCGTAGGGTGATTCGTCGTAAACGGTAGTGCCGCTCGATTCTTCGAGCTTCCAGAAACCGACAACGCCGTCGGGCATGGAATCAAAACTGCCCACAAGCTGGAAAGACCCTGTAACGGGGCTTCCCAGGACATCCTTGATAGTTACGCCGTCAAGGGTAATGGTATCCAAAATGTCTATGGCGCTTGAACTGGTCATATTGTTCAGGGTTATAGTCAGCGTATCGTCAGGATAGTTCGTACTGCTCCAGCCTGAACTGTATATACCCAGCGGCCCTTCTTTCCAGGTGTGATCGTTATTAAGCACGAGTGCCGAATCTATATTCGTTCCATTAATGGCCGTGCCGGCCGTTTGGTCGTCAAAAATGAGCGTCACCCGGTCTTTTTTCTCCTGAATACCGGGCCCGCCGCCGTTAATATCAGAGGCAACAGCGCTCATGGGCCTCACGTCAAAGTTGCCCGTAATAGTTATCGTATCTATGATCTGTCCACCGTCACCGCCCAGTATGGTACCATCCAGGGTGATCGTATCACCGACCCTGACGGAAGGCATGCCCCCACTGTCGGAAAGTGTAATCGTCAATGTGTCATTGAGGTAGGTTGCCGTACTCCATACCCCCAGGCCCCCTCCCAATTGTCCGTCACCGCTGAGCCAGCTCTTTCCGGGACCGAGATCGAGTATGCTGTTAATGGTGCTGCTGTTAATTGTAATGGTATCGCCATTCGTTTCGGCGCTGAAGGTAATAATAACCCTGTCTCCGCTATTAGGCCCGTTATTTCCAGGGGGCACATTAGCCGCCTCGGCGCTGACAAGAGAAGTACCGGCCGCGTCACCACCGGAAAAGTAAGGGTAGTTTGCCTTCGCGCCGGCCCATGAATAGCGATTTGTTGATGAAAGACAGGAACTGACAGCATCAGGATTAGTACCGCCATAGGTACATATGGTCCCGGTAGACGTACTTGCTCTTGTTACACCGTTCCATGCCGCGCCGTTAAGTAAACGGCGCCCGCGCAGACTGTAAGTAGGCCCGCCAAAAACAGTGCCGCCTCTGCCTACACCAAGATTGGATCCATGAATTCCACCGAGGGCAAGGTCTGGAGATCCCGGAGATGTGGTACCCTTTTCAGGCCGGTTATCACCGCCATGGCAACTCATACAGCTGATGCCGTATGTATTCTCAAGCGGATTCGTACCGTAAACCCGGTTAGAAGGAACATGGGGCACCCTGGATAGATATTGCCATGAATAGTTATCAAAGGCCGAACCCGAAGGCACAACATCCCGCACCGGGCTTTTTGAACTGGAACCATAAACATCCGGCCTGTGGCAATTGAGGCAGGTATAGTTGGGCATATACATATAGGTATCACCCCAGCCCGTATCACCGCCGTCAGGATAGGAAACCGTTTTAATAGTGGAAATCGTCGTCGTAGATGTGAATGAATTAATGCCGCCATAATACCAGGGGAAGGACTGCGTTTCCAGTGTCCTCAATATCCACTGCCTGGAAGAGGCATGGGGCCCCGATGGATTTCGTGCATCATCCGTATCGTGACAATCGGGGCAGGCTATCACACTCCAGGGACCGTAAGGCGGCACAAAGGTATTGCCAAGCCCTGACGTAAGGGCATAAGAACCCGACCAGTCGCTAGCAGGGGCCGGTGAAACGACGAGATCCACGCTTCCCGTCGATGGATCACTCGCGCCGGGAGCGATATCAACGATCTGGTACCAACCTTTTGTAGACAACATGGGAGGACAGGGGGCCGTGGCGGAGCAACCGTCGGCCCTCGGCGTATCCGTCGTATTTATGCCGGTCCGAAGCTCCCCGGCATAGATATACCAGCCCTTGATAACGGTAGACGGAATACCGTCGCTCAGGCCGTTGATGGTCACTGTTGAATTACCGGCATAGAGGTTTATTGTTCCTTTTGTAAACCTTGGCCATGGTGTTGAAGAGCCTGAATAACCGGCGCCTACATTATAGATGCTGCATTTTCTGATGTGAAACCGGGTAAGGGCATTAGGAATGGCGCTGAAGGCGGGATCCACCGAAATTGAAGTTGAATTACTTCCCTTTATTGATCTGATCTGTCCCAAAAGGTTGCCGGCTGTAACTTCAACGCATTGCCCGTTATATTTGTTGGGAGTCCATTGATTGTCATAGGCTATCGCCGACGAACTGCTTCCTGCACCACTGGCAATCATTTCCGCTGCAACAACGTTAACAGGCGCATCACCCATAACAAGAATCGGTTGGTTTGCGCCGATATCAACGATGGGGTGATAACCGAGATTATTGGGATTAAATTCCTCGGCAATATCCGTTGAAGGCCCTTCCTTGTAATTATAATTAGACGTTCCTATACTATCGGGAATGGTAAAGGGCGTTCCCGATGTGCCCCAGCCATATTCCGAGTGGCATTTGAAACAAAGCTGGTAGACTTTGTCCGTCCCGCCGATAAGGTCCTTGTTCTTTGTGAAGGTCGGTCCGCGCATGGTGTTTACGGGAGGCGTGCCCGGCTGATAGGTCACATTAACCCCCCATGTTCCGCTATTGGGATTCCAGAGTTTGTTGCCCCTGTCCGGCGTGCCGTTGGGAGAGATAATATAATAGGTGCCGGCCCCTGGAGAAGCGGTGACATAGGGCGCTCCCACATGAACACTGGTCGTTGTGTTAAAGGTGATCATCCTGTCCTGGCCGCGCCCGGTTCCATCCATGAGCCTTAAGGTATAACCGCGCCACATATCTTTCGTCCAGGTCGTTGATTTGTCACTGTCTCTAAGATGCGTAGTCGATCCCGATTCTGCAATGCCGTTATCGTCACCGGGCTTCCTGTTGCCATGGGGATTGTGGCAATCCTGGCAACCTGAATGAAGTCCGTTTGTGACTGTGGGATCATTAAACCATCCTGTCGATGTGGCGCTATCAGGAGCGACTTCCGCTTCATCAGAGCGATGTTTGGCAAAGTACTTTTCCATGCGGTGCCTGAAGGGATTACCGGCGCCCACAAAAAAGGTTGACGTATTATCGGGCCTTACTCCGTTATCGAGGGCGGTCCAGTTTTGCAAAAGATACAACTGGTTATTTGTATTCGAATCGACCCCAACCTCCTGCCCCACACCACGGCCGGCAACAATTCTGACCTTCTGACCGGCCCATTGATCAACAGACCAGCCGGGATTAACGGCAGCCGTTATACTGCCCACACCCGATCCGGAGGCCTTTTGAAGCTCACCCCTGGCATAAAAGAGTTCCTCCATCTTGAGCACTTTGGAATTATCAAAGGTCTGAACATTGAACCAACCTTTTTTCGAACCGGCGTAGGGATTGGTTTGCTCGCTGTGACAGCGGTAACAAACTTCCTCCTCGGAAGGGTCTCCGAGGGAGTACTTACTTGTCGTATCAGGTGTAAGGTCCCAGGGATCAGCCCCGGAAATCGTGAGCGTTGTCGACGTATTACTCATAACCTGTCTCGTCTGCCCATAGCCGGTCCCCTTTACAATCGTCACGGGCCGGTCAACCCAGAAATTGGTAATCCAGGATGCGTCCCTGTCTCTCAAGGTTGTTGTCGTGTTGCCGCCTGTGGAAAATCCGTCGTCAACCTCCCTTGAAAGGCCGATAAGATAAATGCTCGTTGAATCAGGATTAGTCGTCCAGTTCGGGGATATCTGCAGCGTATTTTTCAGAATATTGCCCTTAATATAGCGGCTCTGACCGGCCCCGGTTCCTTCAAGTATCCTGACTGTACGACCCTGCCAGATATTATCGGCCCACTCTATGGGGTCATTATCATCAACGAGCGTATCATCGGTAGAAGCGGAGACGGTGCCCAGATTATTGCCGCTCGTCGTTACGGCGTTAATCTTTCTTACAACGGAATAGTGCGGCCCGAATTGATTGCCTGAGGTCTGTTTGGTTTTATTTATCGTATCGATGTGACACTTGGAACAGTTAGCTTTAAATTTATAGGCCGACGAATTAAAACTTGCCTCTACTTCGTAGTTATGGGGGCTGTCCAAAAAGAGCGTTTTATTTATTATCGGTGTATGCGTCGTACCATCGGGCTGAGTATAGCTCTTGGTCTGTGACCTTTTGTGGCAGGAAAGGCATATTCCACCATCAATATTCGAAGCCAGAAAATCCGTATTGACTCCCGAAGTAAGCGTCGGCAGCACGGAAATATTCGGCCTCAGGTTGTGCCCCCTTCCCTTGCTTAAAGGATTAATCTCCTTCCTGAATATGTCATGGTCAACATGGCACATGAGGCAGCGCCGCCTTTTATCAGTAGCATCCCCCATTACATCCGTTAACAGAGGGTATTTTGAGTCCGACGAAATTAATTTATCGACACCGCCATTATCCATAAAATGGTGGTATCCGTCATCAGCGCTGTTCATGGGGTTAAAAAGATCCGCATGGCAGCCGCTGCAATCAAAGTCTCCTCCCGATTCACCGGGTTTAAAACCGTCTACGTGTAAATGACAATCCGTACATGCCAGTCCCGCATTATGCTTTTGGCCGTCAGCATCAGGTTCGGAGGTATAGTTACGCCACCTGGGAGTATTATCCGTATTGCGGGTTCTTGTGTGGCAAACTTCACAGGGACCTCTCCGCTCCTTGCCGGACTCGGTTACAAATCCAAAGGCCGACTCACCGGAAAGATTTCTGAAATCGACTTTTTTTCTGTAGGCGAAAGCCTGGTTTATGCCTGTGTATATTTTGAAGGATGATTGAAGAAGAAAGATGTTTCTCGTATTGTGAGGCGTATGACAATCGCGGCAAACCCTTTCCCAGTTTCCATAGGTTGTTGAACTGATATCTGCCGAGGAATGTGCCTTGATGGCATGACAGGACATGCAGATCGTATTATCATTGTCCCGGACAAGCAGTTTACCGTCACCGGGGAAACCACTAAAGTTGTTCAGCGCTGTGGTGCTGACATTAATGAAAATTTTTCTCGATTTGCCGACGCTTGGAGCGCCGGCATTGTCAGTTGCCTGCACCTGGATAGCGTAAATGCCTGAACCGGCGGTGGGAATCCAGTCATATGACCGATAGAGGTCGGTAGCGGTATCGACGGGTCCCCAGGAGGAAATGGAGGTGGTTATATTGAAGCTGCCACTGCTTACGCCCTGCTGCCAATAGAGCATAAATGCATTAGTTCCGCTGGTTTTGATGCCGTCCGACTGGTCCCAGGTTTTGAAAACAATCTTTACGGGGTAATCGGCCGTTCCCGTTGTGTAAATTTTGATTCCGTCAGAAGGAGAGAGAATACTGACTGTAGGCGGATCGGCCAAAAGAGTGGTTGACGTTAAAAAGCAGGCAAATATTGCCAAAAAGCTAAATAGTGTTATACCAATATGCCTTTTACGCCCTGGTTTCATGGAAAACGCCTCGATAAATGGTAACAAATGTAATTATTATAAAGTGACAAAAAGCAATTTTTGTGCCAATAATTTCCGGATGTGTCAATCACAGGTACTAAAATATTCCGGGCAAAGCGAGCAAAATCGCCAAAAAAAACAGGACACATCTATCTGCTTAAGAGGCAAAAGTTGCCCTAAGACCGCCAAAAATAAGGAACCATAGCACTTTAGGTAATTCTAATCAAGCCCCAACCGGATAGTTATATTTCAATTGATTACCCTTCATAAAAATAACCTTTATTTAGTTAATTTTAGCTTTCCTGCTTTTCTATTCTTTAAAATGCCAATCGAGCGCTTACAATAATCTTTAGAGTAGAAGGCAGCGAACCTGTTGATAATACGGCAGGATTCGCAGCCTCCCCTCATCAAACCGTACAAGCGGT